>NZ_AUTP01000344.1:0-64404 GCF_000498075.1 Pseudoalteromonas sp. TAB23 | reverse complement strand
CTGCCGATACGTTTGGTGTAATGACCGTTGATGAAGAAAACCGAGTGTGCCGCTTTGATGAAAAACCAGCAATGCCGAGCTCCGTACCTGGCAAGCCAGGTACGTGCTTAGCATCAATGGGGAATTACATTTTTAATACTGAATTTTTGTTTGAGCAACTTAAAAAAGATTCTGAAAATGAAGGCTCTGGCCGAGATTTCGGTCACGATATTATTCCAGCAATTATAGAAGAGCATAATGTATTTGCTTTCCCATTTAGAGATCCAAACCAAGAGGGGCAACCTTATTGGCGCGATGTAGGTACACTAGATTCGTTCTGGGAGGCTAATATGGAATTAGTAATGCCAGAACCACAACTTGATTTATACGACCCAACTTGGCCAATATGGACATATCAAGAACAACTACCACCTGCTAAGTTTATTTTTGATGACGAAGATAGGCGCGGTATGGCATTAGACTCAACTGTGTCGGGTGGGTGTATTATTTCGGGCTCTGCGGTTAGAAAGTCACTCTTGTTTTCTAATGTCCACGTTCGCTCATTTTGTACCATTGAGCAGTCGGTAATTTTACCCGGTGCAGTTATAAATCGAGGTTGTAAAATAAAACGTGCGATTATAGATAGGAGCTGTGAAATACCAGCAGGTCTCGAAATCGGTTTTGACAAAAAAACAGATGAAGAAAACGGCTTTAGAGTATCTAAGAAAGGCATCGTTCTTGTTACTCGTGATATGCTCACTGAGCTTGCAAAAAAGTTAGAGCGCCAAGCGCGTGAGAATAAAAAGTTAGCGTAAAACACGTTAAATATTAAGCACGACAACAAAGCTTGCTCATTTATGAGCAAGCCCACACAGGTTAAAGGAAGTAGTAAATTAATGCATGTATTAATGGTTGCAGCAGAAAATGACGCGTTACCAGGCGCAAAAGTAGGCGGTGTGGCAGATGTAGTACGCGATGCCCCAAGGGCGCTCGCAAAGCAAGGTATAACGGTTGACGTTGTTATTCCTGACTACGGGTTTGAGCCGCTTGAGCGTATTTATATAGGTGAAGTAACCGTTGCATTTAATGCTCAACCCCATGTATTAAAAGTTTTTGAAGTACAACAAGCCCAAAATAATGTAAGCCAAATTGTTATTAGCCACCCGCTATTTAGTGAGTCAGGCAGTGTATATTGTAACGATGCACCGGGGAGGCCTTTTGCAACTGATGCGACAAAATTTGCTTTATTTAATGCAGCCGTCTGCGAAGCATTATTACAAGGTGTATTAAAGCGCCCTACAGCGCTACATTTACATGATTGGCACAGCGCTTGTGTTGCAGTTTTACTCAAATTTGAGCCCCGTTATAGCTCACTTAACACTTTACCCATTGCCTACACAGTGCACAATATTGCACTGCAAGGTATAAGACCATTTAAGCATGATGATTCAAGCTTAGAGGCATGGTTTCCGTCACTTAGTTATAATGGCCAGCAACTATGTGACCCGCGTTATCCACATTGCTTTAACCCTATGCGCAGTGCAATAAATCTGTGCGATAAAGTACATGTTGTATCACCAACCTACAGCCAAGAGGTTCTTGAACCTAGTAATTACGAGCATGGTTTTTTTGGTGGCGAAGGGCTTGAGCAAGATCTGCAAAATGCAGCAAGCCAAGGTAAGCTTGTCGGTATTTTAAATGGCTGCGAATATCCAAGCAATGCACTTGAAGGAGCAACTCTCGCCGATTTTTATAGCCAAGCCGAGAACACTTTATTTACTTGGATGGCAAATAGCGAGCAGTTACAAAGCGGTTACTATATTGCCCACCAACGACTACAGCAATTTAAAGCAACGGTTAATAATGGCCCATTAGTTACAAGCGTTGGCCGACTTACAGAGCAAAAAGTGTTGTTATTGTGCCAGCAGGTTAATGAGGCTTTAGCTATTGATAAAGTGTGCCAAGTTATTAATGAATATAACGGCAGACTCATTGTTTTAGGTTCGGGTGACAAAGAACTCGAAAGCATATTTACCAAAGCAATGGCGCGTAATTCTAATCTTTTATTTTTGAAGGGCTATGGTCAAGGTGTTGGCGATTTAATGTATCAACTAGGTGACTTATTTTTAATGCCAAGTTCGTTTGAACCTTGTGGTATTAGCCAAATGCTAGCAATGCGTGCCGGGCAACCCTGTTTAGTTCACAGTGTTGGCGGATTAAAAGATACAGTTAAACACCACGAAAATGGTTTTAGCTTTAATGGCGACACGTTAGCAACACAAACGAGTAATTTAATTAGCTGTTTAGACGAAACTCTCTTAATTAAAAAGCAAAATCCTAAAAAGTGGCATAAAATTAAGCACAGCGCAGAGCAAATGCGTTTTTCGTGGCCACAAGTGGCAACTGATTATATAACAACCTTATACCGGTAAATCGTTGCTGTACTTTAAAGTTTAGTGACAAATGTACCTGCTTAGGGTTTAATTACTTAGTATTATATAAAAACTAAGAAGTAGGTAATGTGTCTGTATTTGTTGCAAGGCAAGCAATATTCAATCGAAGTAAAAAAGTAGTAGCCTATGAGCTACTTTTTCGTGATAGTCCAAAAAATTATTTTCCAGATATTGCAGAAGGCCAAGCAACAGCAAGGCTTATTATGGAAAATCAATTAAATTTAGGTACACGCCATATTACATCAGGCAAAAAAGCACTTATTAATATAGGACCTGAATCATTAAAACTCGATTTATGTGCTTTTTTACCATGCCAAGACGTTGTGATTGAGTTACTCGAAACCATTGAACCCACCGACGATAACTATGAACTGTGCCGAGGTTTATTTCATAGTAACTACAAACTCGCACTCGATGACTTTGTATATAAACCACAGTGGGATCGTTTTTTAAAGCTTGTGAAGCTCATTAAATTTGATATTGCAATTACACCTCTTAGCGAAATACAGCCCATAATTAAAAAGTTACAAACACATAAACAAATAAAAATACTAGCCGAAAAAATAGAAACACAAGAAGACTATAAGCTCGCCTTTGGTATGGGGTTTGATTATTTTCAAGGCTATTTTTTTGCAAAACCTACCATGATCAAACAAAATGACATTGATTATAATTATGGTTTAGTCGTCGCTATTTACGCCGAAATAATGAAAAACAGTCCAGATATAAAAGCTATATCTGGACTGTTTGAGCTTGATGCTGCACTTGCATATAAATTACTGCGTTTAATTAACAGCGGTGTTTTTCCTATACAAAGCCAAATATCGTCATTAAAGCAAGCGCTTGTGTATTTAGGGCATGAACGCCTTAAAAAGTTTGTGAGCCTTATTGTTACTGCTCATACAGCGGGTAAAAAACCTGCAGAGCTAATGCAAGTGTGTGTTGTACGCGCGCGTTTTTGTGAGCTTTTGGCAAAAAATGTTGATAAAAGTCAGTCAGGCGAAGCATTTTTAACTGGGTTATTTTCACTGCTGGATGCAATCCTTGATCAACCAATGAGCTTGCTTGTTGAAAAACTACCTTTCCCTGATGAAATAAAAACGGCATTATTAGGGGATAAAAACACACTTTATTATATTTTAAACGTTGTTAAAGCATACGAAACAGGAAGCTGGTGGGCACTTGAACAAGCTGTACTTTTGTTGAATATAGACAGTGCTATACTTCCTCCACTTTACCAGCAGTCAGTCGATTGGGCTGACAGTTATAAGAATAATATTTAACGGATAATAGCTTTAATGCGCAATTATAATATGGACTTTATTCGCGGCGTTGCCGTGCTTGGCCTAGTTTACATGAATGCTTACGCCTTCGGCCTTTTTGAATACGGGTATACCTCTTTAACTAATCCTCCTGTTAGCGACTCAATTATTCATACCTTTAGCAGCTTGTTTGTAGACGGGCGTTTTAGAACACTGTTTAGTTTGCTTTTTGGTGCCGGGCTTTACATTCAGTGGCAACGTTATAAGTCTGAATTGCAGTTAAAAAGCAGACTTTATTGGTTAATCCTCTTTGGCTTAGCACATGGTTTTTTACTTTGGGCAGGTGATATTTTATTTGTTTACGGTGTATCTGGCTGGTTTGTTATTAAATATTTAGAGAGTGATAACAGCGTTCTTTTAAAAAGAGGACTTGAGTTTATTTTGTTATCGGGTGTAGCTACAGTGCTTATTGTATCTAACGTACCCGATGAAGTGATTTACCGCGATTCAGCACAGTTTATAGATTTATATAACCCACACTATATTGATTACTTTATTAGTAACCTCGCCATGAACACATTGATGCTTGTTATGGTGCCAATAATGACAATGTGGATGTGCGTGGGCCTTATGCTCATTGGCATTTATTTATATAAACAAGACGTTTTTAGTAAAGGCTTAACGACTCAGCAATTAATAGTTTGCGGTGCAATGACCCTTGTTTTTTGTGGAATCAGGCTTTATGCATCACAGCTTAATGGCAGCTTAGGATATGGGGTGCAAGAATTTGTAAATATGTTTGCGGCCCTAGGTATGGCTACGCTATATATTCATTTAATTGTTAAATTTTGCAATAACAGGGCACACGTCGGCATGCTTATTCAACAAGCAGGGCGCTTAGCATTTACTTTATATATTAGCCAAACACTCATACAACTGTTGTTATATAAAGTGCTATTTACCCACTGGGTGCTCAGTTTTGATCGTATTGACTATTGGTTAGTTGCAACGGCATTAGTTGCGCTGCAGCTCATATTTACCTTTTTATACAGCCGCTATTTTAATCAAGGTCCGCTTGAATGTGTATGGCGTAAATTAACTAAAGTAAAAATTAGTGCTTAAACGCCTATAAATAGTAAATTAGGGGCGAAAAAATAGTGTGGGTGGTTTACACTACTCGCCTTAAAAATTACTACGCTATAAGTGCCATGACCGAATTAAAACGTTTAAATAAATTTATTAGTGAAACAGGATTTTGTTCACGCCGCGAAGCCGATAAATATATTGAGCAAGGTCGTGTCAGCGTTAATGGCTANTAGCCGCTACCGATGTTGTATTAATTGATGGTAAGCCTCTTAAAGCCACGCCGAAGCGCGTTTACATTGCCTACAATAAACCCGTTGGCATAACGTGTACTACCGAAAGTAAAATTCAAAGTAATATTATTCGCGCAGTAAATTATCCTACGCGTATATTCCCAATAGGGCGCTTAGATAGACCGTCTGAAGGGCTTATATTTTTAACTAACGAAGGCGACATCGTTAATAAAATTTTGCGTGCAGGCAATAATCACGAAAAAGAATACGTTGTTACGGTAGATAAACCGCTTAATCGTCAGTTTGTTACAAAAATGGCGAATGGCGTGCCTATCTTAGATACCGTTACTAAAGAATGTAAAGTAACGCAAAGTGGCCCCAAAGAATTTAAAATAGTACTTACTCAAGGTTTAAACCGTCAAATACGCCGCATGTGTGAATACTTAGGCTACGAAGTGGTAACCTTAAAACGTACGCGCATAATGAACGTAACACTTAAAGGTTTAAAAGTAGGACAGTGGCGTCATCTATCAGATATTGAAATAGCGCAAATAAACGATTCAATTTCTGATTCTGGTAAAACTCAAGAGCACTCGCTTGATACTAATAAGCAATCAGAAAATAATGCACCTTTAGCACCTAAAAAACGCGATTTTCAGGGCGAAAACCCACGACGCTTTAATAATGGTGATCGAAATAGTGAGCGTAGTACTGAGCGAAATACAAATCGTAACTCTGAGCGCAGCAACGCTAACACAGAGCGCAAAAATGAGCGCAGTAATACTCCTTACCAAAAGCGTTCTACAACGTATGTGGGTAAGCCAAAAAGCATTAAAGAGAACAAGTCGTCTAATGCTAAATCAGACTCAAAACCAAGCTCGGACCGTATTCTCAGTCTAAAAAAATAATGTGCAGCTAAGTGGTATTCTACTACCACTGTATTTCTTGTACTATATTACCAAGTGGGCTTTTAACGCCCACTAAGTTTACGTTGTTATTTTGCAAACCCACCAATCTACCTTTATCTAAATACCATCTAAAAGTGTGCTTTTTATAGCTTTTTAAATCCAGTACAGTCAGTTTTGCGCAACTGTATTCATAATCAGTTGGGCAAGTACCTACTTCGAGTAACTGATATTCTTGCTGCCATATATTATCGCCGTATTTATTAGCCAGTAACTTTACTGAAATACATACTGACGTCCACAACCATAAGTAAATTAAAATAGGTAAACCGATTGGTATAAATACTGAGCGGAATTTCCCGTGCTCAACAATATAATCTTTAACCGTATGTTTAAATTCAAAGTTATTATTGTATTTTTTATATAGGTGCCTAAATAAAGCAACCGATAACACGATCGTTATTATTGGAAATAACGTAAATGTTAAGGTGTTATATATACCATTGGGGATAAAAGAGGGATCGGCTTGTTCATCCCATGCAAGTAAAACCAGCGGAGGAGCCGTTGCTAAAAGTAGCAGAGCGCTGTTGAATAGTTGTTTAAAGGTCACAGGGGATTCACTTATAAAATGCTGCTTGTATAAAGCCCAAATTAGCGCTTAATGTTTAGCTATTGAATGCTAAAGCCAATATAAAATAAGAGTATACCTAAATAAACTGCAATCGCCGATAATGCGTTTTTAGAACGCAAGCGCTTAACAAGGTCGCGTGTGCCATCAACCATACCGGAAATAACCAGTAGTATGCCCCCTGTAAAACGGTAGTTGTTTAAGTTCACGTTACCACTATCGTCAGTTATAAAGCGTAAATAACCAAAAAGTATAAAAAGACTGCCTGCTATTAGTACTGCAATTTTAAAGTTTTCCAATGCTTTTCCACAATATTGAGTTAGATACTAAAACGCCACTGAGTCTAGTTAGTGTAATTTTACTATATTTCGAATTCAAATTTTGCCTAAATCCATTAAATGGTCTCATTATGTCGCTATATTAGGCGTATATACGCTAAAGCTTGATTTATATTGTGCATTAGCAAGTACACTTAGTTATATGTTGGGTAAGCTGTTAAGATGCGCCGTCTTAATAATGTAGAAAGGTTATAGAAGTAACATGTCAAAATTTTTCTTTATGGGTAAGCCCGACATAATGGGTAAAAATAACAGTAATGGATTTGCGCCAAATCGTACCGCAAAGGTCGGCACAGAGTTACACCCGTTAACGCTAATTGTAAACTCAGCTGAACGACAATCAGAAATAGAAGCAATACTAGAAGAGCATTCGCTGTTTGCTTCAATTGAAGTTAAAGCAGACTTACCAGAAGATATTCGCGAACTAGACTTTGCGCTTAGCAAGTCAACACCACAAGTATTTGATAAAGTACCAGAGCGTAACGCACCTTGTGTATGTGGTAGTGGCAAAAAATATAAAAAGTGTTGCGGTTAGTTTCTTAACAACTAAATATGTAGCCTTTCTTTTTTCATCGGTATTAAATAAAAATGCCACAGGATTTTGAGCCTGTGGCATTTTTTAATGTTAACCAATTATATGTTTAACTACTTACGTGGCTCGTAATCAATTCTAAATATAACCGTGTAAAGTACTGGCACTACAATTAGAGTCAAAATTGTAGCAAAGCCTAGACCAAACATAATCGTTACCGCCATTGACTGAAAAAACACGTCAAATAACAGCGGGATCATACCCAAAATAGTGGTTATAGCTNGCTGCCATTGCAACCGGTCGTACACGGCTCACACCAGAGTCAAACACGGCCTCATAGGGCGATTTACCTTCCCTTAATTCAAGATTTATTTGATCAACTAATACAATACCGTTTTTAATTAGCATACCGCTTAAGCTTAACAAACCAAGTAGCCCCATAAAGCTAAACGGAGCATTCATCGCTAACAAGCCGGCGCTTACNAACGGCACAGTTGCCCAAATAACAAGTGGCTGTTTAAGTGAGTTAAAAAGTAATACCGTGACTGCAAACATCGCTAAATAACCCAGCGGTAATGAGCCAAATATTGCTTTTTGCGCCTTGCTTGATGACTCAAACTCGCCGCCCCATTCTAGTTGGTAACCACGCGGTAGTTCCATGTTCTCTATCGGACCGCGAATACGGGCAAATAGTTTTGCAGGTGTTTCATCCCCTAATACATTATTATCGGCCATTACTGTAATAGTACGTTTGCGATCGCGGCGCATTATTAGGCTGTCTTCCCACTGCACATCAAATTCGTCTACAACCTGAGTCACTGGTACAAATACACCCAATACTGGGCTGTATATTTGTAGGTCGTGTACGCTTTCTACGTTTAAGCGCTCGTTAGCGGGAGAACGGGCAATAATGGGTAGCAACTGCGTGCCATCACGATATACGCCCACTTGTTTACCCGATAAGCTCGTTAGTAATACATTGTCTAAATCTGATTTACTAATACCTAATCGACGTGCTTTTTGCTCGTTAAATTGCGGGCGAATCATTTTGGTGCGTGCGCGCCAGTCATCTCGAATATTGAATGCACCGTCGTCCTTGCCTAATATCTCTTTGGCTTTAGCGGATAACTGCCTTAATACCACGGGGTCAGGACCCGAAAAACGAGCTTCTATTTTTGCATCAGTAGAGGGGCCAATTTCCATAGGTTTAATTTTAAGCTGTGCAGAGAGTGCATAATTGTGTGAGTAATCACGCACTGTTTGCATTACAGTTGCTACGGCTTCTCTGTTGGAAACACGAATAATTAATTGCCCGTACGCTGGGTATGATTTTTCTGGCGCGTAGGTAAGCATAAAGCGCGGTGCACCTTGGCCTGTTGTACTTGTTACTTCTTCAACAAGCTGTTCTTTTAATAAAAACTGTTCAAGTTTTTTAACGCCCTCAAGGGTTGAGCGAATATCAGAACCTTGCTCTTGCCAGTAATCTACATAAAACATAGGCGTATTAGAGGCAGGAAAAAACGACTGTTTTACAGAGCCAAAACCAACAACTGCTGTACACAGTAAAGCAACCATTAATATAAGCGTGGTTTTTCTAAAGTGCAGCGCTAAATCTAAAATCGCTTTGTAACCATTAAAAATAAAGCCTTTATATGGGTCTTCATCTTCTTGGCCTTCTTCGTTTTTAAATTCGTTTTCTTTAAACATTAAATTAGCAAAAAATGGCGTTAGCGTAATTGCTGTTATCCAGCTTAATAAAAGCGAAATAAACAACACCCAAAACAAGCTACCGGCAAATTCACCACTGGCATCAGAGCTTAAACCAATTGGCGCAAAGGCAGTGACTGCAATTACTGTTGCACCTAGTAAAGGCCATTTTGTTTGCTCAACAATATTAACAGCCGCTTTGAGTTTTGTTTGGCCACGTTTAAGGTTTATAAGTATGCCTTCGGTGACGACTATTGCGTTATCAACCAGCATACCAAGCGCAATAATAAGTGCCCCAAGCGATATGCGTTGCAAGTCGATAGCAAACAACTTCATAAATATAAACGTACCCAGTACGGTAAGCAGTAAAATACCACCAATTAAAATACCGCTTTTTAAACCCATAAATAACAGCAGGACTACAATAACAATCGCAATGGCTTCAAGTAAGCTGATAATAAAACCATCAACCGATTTTTGAACCTCTTGTGGTTGGTTGTATACAGAATTTATATGAATACCATGAGGGCGTTGATATTCAAGTGATGCTAAATGCTCGTCTATGTTTTTACCCACATCAACCACGTTAACACCCGACATAAACGACACGCCAATAAGTAAAGCTTGCTGAGAGTTATAACGAATAATGTTATTTGGTACTTCTGCATACTCTCTGTAAACCTTTGCAACATCGCCTAAATAAATAAGTTCACTTTCACCCGATTTTGAAATAAGCAACGTTTCGAGTTCTTTTACGTCTTTAAATTCACCGGTAGGGTGCAGGCGAATTGATTCATCGCCCACGCGAATTTTACCCGCGTTAGATACCGTGTTTTGCGATTGCAATAACTGGAATATATGGCTTGGCGCAATACCTAATTGAGCAAGTTTACGCGTAGAAACTTCAACCATTACTTGCGCTTGTTGTTCACCCGCTATTGTTACTTTACTTACGCCTTTAACCAATACCAGTTCACGTTTTAAAAAATCGACGTAATCTTTAAGCTCGTCATACGAATAACCATCACCGGTTACCGAATACATAACACCGTAAACGTCGGCAAAGTCGTCCAAAATAGTGCTTGGGTAAACACCACTGGGTAATGACGGAGAAAGGTCGTTAATTTTTCGACGCATTTCATCCCAAATTTGGCGGAGTTGTTCCTTACGATAAGTGCTTTTCATTTCAACAGTAATTTGTGATTTCCCGTTAGATGAAATAGACGTAACGTAATCAACATAAGGTAATTGCTGAATCGCGTTTTCAATCGGAAAAGTAACTTCTTCTTCAACTTGCTGCGGCGAAGCGCCAGGGTACATGGTAATAACCATGGCTTTTTTAAGCGTAAACTCAGGGTCTTCTAGTTGCCCTAAATCAAAGTACGACACACTACCGCCAATTAATAGCAGCAGCGTAAACATCCAACTGATTACTTTTTTCTCTATGGAGAGTTGTGCAAAGCTCATAATTATAAGCCTCGCTCTTTATTCCATGCTCTTACTTTCATGCCTTCTTTTAGTGAATGCACACCGGCAGAAACCACAATTTGGCCCTCTTCAATACCGCTTAATACTTCAATACCATCGCGGTGCAACTGGCCAACCTTTACTGCTTGTTTATGCACTTGGCTAGTTTTTGAATCAAAAAGCCATACGTAGGCGTTATCTTCAATTGATTCTTGCGGCTCAGAAAACACCGACTCGATAGGTAATATTGTATAAGCAACTTGCGAGCGCGTTACTTTACTTAAATCAATAAGCACGCTACCCGTCATACCCGCTAGTAAATTAAAGTCCTCAGGTACTGGTAGCGAAAATACAACCTTATAAGTAAGTGTTGCAGGATCTGCTTGGGTGTCCCACTCTTTAATATCAAGTGTGTATTCTTTATCGTCAAAGCCATCAAACTTTACAGTAGGGTGGTAATCGGTGCCTTTTTTAAGGCGAGCGATTATTTTTTCAGGAACCTGGATTTCTACATCCATTAAATCGCGTGTTTCTAAGCGTAATATATTTTGCTTTGCTTGAATATTTTCAAAGTTTTTAACAAACACCTTAGCGACCGTACCTGAAAATGGTGCGCGTAGTTCACTGTACTCAAGGTTCGTTTGTGCAATTTTAAATGCAGATTCAGCAATTTGCATATTAGCAGTGGCTTGATCTAATTCTGATTGGCTGGTGATTTTTTTCTCAAACAATTGCTCAATACGGCCAAGTTGTGATTTTGCCAATTCAAAGCGCGCTTTACGTTCGTCAAACTGTAATTGAAAATCTTCTGGGTCCAGTTTTGCTAATAAATCACCTTTTTCAACGTGTTCACCAGCAAGCACAGGAAACTTAACAAGTTCGCCGTTTACCCTAAAAGCAAGGTAAGAGCCTTGGTTTGCAACAACTTCAGCAGGAAAACTACGAATGTTAATTTGCGTATCATGACCTATGTTGAATAATTTAACAGGGCGAATAGGCTCTTCTTTAACTTGTTGTTCTGGCTCAGAACAGGCTATTAAGCTAAGTAAGGTCGTTGTTAATAAACATAGACGAAAGAGTTTCATGTCTTCTCCGTTGCAATGATGGCAAAATAATTAAGTGCAGCATACGCTGCAAACATATAAAATAAAAATCATTAAATTTTAGAAACTCAATAAGTTTTATTTATGATGTTGCAGGGCGGTATATGAAGCTGAATCAATTAATAATTTTAGATGCCATAGTGCAAAGCGCAAGCTTAAGCGGAGCAGCACTAAAGCTACATAAAACGCAGCCCGCGCTTACACTCGCCATCAAAAACTTAGAAGCCAAAATAGGATTTGAGTTACTAGACAGAAGTAAGTACCGATTACAGCTTACTGAAAAAGGGCGTGTTTTTCACCGCGAAGCGCAGCAACTACTTCATGCCAACGACGAGCTAGCACAGCTCGCTAAAGAATTGGCACTCGGTAATGAACCCCAATTTAGAGTTTGTTACGAGCAACTTTGTCATATGCAGAGTTACAACGAGATCATAAGTAATACTTTTAGGTTGTTTACCAGCACAGAGTTTAGCTTAACAAGCGGGAAGCGCTTTATTTCGTTAGAGCAAGTAAACAGTGGGCAAGCCGAATTAGGTATTGGTCCGTGGTTTGATTTATTTCACGCGACAGGCGATTTAGAAAGCGTACCCATAGGCAGGCNTGTTTAGCCATGTTTGAAAGTGACTTGAGTATCGACAGCGACAGGCTATCGTACTCAAAAGGCTCCGCCATGATGAAAATTGATGATGTATCGACCCTAAAATCGTTTTTACTCTCAGGCGCAGGTTGGGCAATGATGAGCCTAGAGCACTGCGACCCTGAAATAAAAGCAGGCTCACTTCAAGAAATACACATAACTGATCGAGAGCATAAATTTAGTGCACAAATTAGAGCCTTTAGGCAGCATGCAGTACACCACGGCCCTGTAGCGCGTACTATTTGGGAGCAATTTAAAGTACTTAGTGAGGCGTATTTAAATGAACGCTGATATTGATAAAGAAACTCTTATTTATACTGTTATCGCAGGCATACCAATAGGTAAAGTAGCAAGCTACGGGCAAGTTGCAGCTCTTGCGGGCTACCCGCAAAACTCACGGTTGGTGGGGCGCTTATTAAAAATGATGCCAAACGACTCAGTTATACCTTGGCACAGGGTAGTGAATAGCCAAGGTAAAATATCATTCCCTGCAGGTAGCGAAAAATACCAAGAACAACGCGAAAAGTTATTATCAGAAGGCGTACTGTTTAAAAACGACAAAGTGAATATGCGCGAGTGCCGGTGGGAGTGATATGACTATTATGGGCAGGTAAGTGCCATAGCTGACTTTCAAGGCGTGAATCGATACTCTGTTGGGTGGCGCCTTCGGCTTAACCAACCTACCTTTTGACGTAGGTCGGATAAGTGGCGAAGCCACGCCAACCGACAAAGTAAAATACCTTGCCAATTATTATCAATATTTTATGTTGTCGTCTGGCTGGAGAGTGCCAAGAGCAGACGGTCAGGAACCATAATATCTGAAAACAAGATTTGATCCCTTGTCTTCCATTCAAGATTTAAAATATGATTAATTTAATAAGAGTGCTACCGCAAACTTCGCTATCGCTAGTATGCAACTCACAGACATTGGTGACGCCCTGTTAAGGTGTGACCAACGCAATGACGCTGTAAACCACCTTAAATACTAGATGCACATAATAGTAAAATGCTTCGCGTTGCGAATCGTTCCTGTAACAGCTTGTTATACAATAGTTACAGGAACCAAAACTGTCGTATCAAAGTCTTTGGCTTTCTTCTTGCTTTCAGCCTCAATTACGTCATCTGAAAGACTAACGAACTCTTCAGCCTTGGAAATAGTGCGGGTAATATGTTCCCAATTTAATCGACCAGTTATGGATGACTGACTATGTGCTATTTCGTTGCGAACAATTTCAAGTTTTTCTAAAAAAATTTTAAAGTTTGTTTTACTAAACTCAAACCTATCTAAGAATTTGGGAGTCTTCCTAAGAATTTCTTTTTTGTCACAAAGCTGAGCACACTCAACCATAGCGAGATAATCATTACTCCCTCGACGAAGTTCAATAGTTTCATTTACTTTAGTTTGCCTATCTTCGTTTAAAGTCTGAAGCCAAGTGTCGTTGGGATAGTAGTAATTAATCCAAAAATTTACATGTAACTCAACTAAAGAAATTACACCAAATAGATATGTCCTTGGAATTGGCTTATTCAGATCTGAGCGTGAAACAATACCCACTATTTGACCATCACGAGTTACATACTTAGATTCAGTTGTCTCCAAAATCTGGAGCAGATGAACTAATGAGGTATTTTCATCTATTTTATGTTCTTCTTCTATATCCTTTACATATTCGGCTACTAAGCCTTGATTCAGAGCTTTTCTCTCTATTTGTCCGACAATATCACCATCATCATTAACGACACATGTCACATCAAAATCTCTCGATTCGAGCGCATGTTTTGCGTGGGGTGCACTATCTGTTTCTTTGCAGCAAAGTACTGGTTCGAACAATGAAAGTAGCTTCGCATTTTCAACGAAAATGCCATGTAGAGACTCAAACCTAGTTCCTTGACGTCGATAACCTGTTTTTGGCGACATCCAAAGTTGGTAACCCATGTAGATAAATCCTAATTGTTATATAACGCGGTGAGTAATGGTTGGCTAAGATGTGGAGTGGAGCGAAGCGAAATTAATCCAATTACTTCGAACCCGACTTATGGTCTTATTATAAAACGGCATTCTTCTTTCGCTCTCGACGATAGGAAATTTTAAAAGATGGTAATTCAATGAAATAACTATATTTATCGCTGTTTACAACCACGCAATCTTTAGATGTGAGACTTATACCATATTTTTCTTTTGTATCTCGGTATATTTTCTCTGTAAGTTTATATATTTCTAATGCGTTTTTTCTTAGGGTATACCATTGAAAAAGCGAATAAAAAATCAAAATAAATCCAGCAACAATACCAAATTTCAAATTAAATACATAAGCTATCACTGAAGCATCCTTCATACATATAGCTTGACCGACTGCTAATGAGCTAATGATGGCACTCCACTTGAATTTTTCACGCTGTTTAGAAATTAGTCTCCATTGAGATAAGTGATATTCTCGTTCTTCCGTTAAACTTAAAATTTTATCTAATTCAGCATCTTTAAAAGGGGGAGATGTAAGTTCATTTATGTGCATATAAAGTTTCCCTTAATATAAATTAACTATTGAACTGGACTTCCCGTGTAGAGTATATCATACGCTTAATTACTCGACGCAAAAAAAGACCTCAGGGTCAAATCTTGACTTCATATATCACAATTTTTGACAGGCGGCTTCTCGCTACAACCCGAGCTTCGTCAATGTGCCATAAGCTGCCGTTTGCTTATGCAATTTTAATAGCAGCTATGGCTCCTGAAAGGAGCAACTTTAATTGCTTGTACGGGCCTGTCAGTGTTGAATTGCAGGAATTACAACTTCAGTTATGTATAATCCGGACGCTACTAAATAAGTTACTACAGGAATGCCGTACTCTAGGAGTATTAGATCCCGGAAAGTGCGGTTTGAAGACTCGATAAGTATCTTTCTGTCTGCCTCGTAATCTTCAAGCCATTTTGTAAGCTCATTATTTGTGAACTTGTTCGAAGTTATCTCTTCGCCACTTTCGATCTTTCTAGATAAGGTGTCAATTCCACGCTCGTATTTATCGAAAATATCAAAGCTACGTGCGAGTTTGTATTTAGCAAAATCAGAATGAGCAAACTTGACGAAGTACACTAAGTAATACGTCGCAATGAGAACTAGTGGTGTGATAGGGCTAGTGGATGTGCTTTCAAATTTTAGCCAGCCAATCTGTGTTAGTTGAACGCCAGCGATTAGTAAATAGGCAGTAATGCTTGAAAATAAAAGGAGTTTTGCTCGATGTTTTCTTGTATTCTCAGAAATAGGCTCTTTAAAAATAGAACTAAGAACCCTGTTTGTATCTGACTTTCTTGTTTTCAGCCCTGTATCGACAACAATTGTTCCCATGATTAATCCTTATTTTATGAGGCAATGATCCGAAGGTTTGGACTTCCCAGCTTTCAATAGACAGTTTTTAACTCAAAATAATACGCTTACTCAAACTTAGCAGGTGAAACACCGCTCGTGTGCGAATGACGCTTTTTTGGATTGTAAAACATTTCTATAAAATTGAATATCTCAGTTTTCGCATCTTTGCGTGTCGAATATATCTTAAGCTTAATTGTTCGTTTTTTAATCGTTGCGAAAAAGCTTTCAGCAACCGCATTATCATGAATATACACTCGAAGAGCAGTTTGACCAATCTATTAACGACGATATTTAGCCAACCTCAATGACCGCTTCTCGCTCATACCCGAATTCTTTTGTAGCGAGCTAAGCTTAAAACTGCATAAACACCGGAGTACAACTAATGCACCAGTTAACTATATATCAGCTTAAAAAGCCTTGGAATAAAAATAAGCTTGTAGGACAAAAGTTACCTCTAAAATTACAGCAAATATGGGCTATCCGAATACGACTGGAACTTTTTCATAAAATAAGAGATCTAGCACTATTTAACCTAGCCATAGATAGCAAACTAAGAGGGTGTGATTTAGTTTCACAAAAGTTAATGACATCGCACATGGTAAAACAATCCAATCACGGGCAATAGTCTTTCAAAAAAGACTGGTATGCCTGTTCAATTTAAAATTACTGGAAATACTAGAAAATCAATTGTGCCGATCATAGATCAATTTTCTCTCAATTCTTATGATTACTTGTTTAAATTACGAATTCATTCCTCTGAACACCTTTCAACCCGTCAATATGGACGTATAGTTGACTCTTGGGTCACCTCAATTGGGTTAGATAAGACTCAATATGGTACTCATCCTATGAGACGTACCAAACCATCACTAATTTACAAAAAAACTAAAAATTTAAGAGCCTGTCAGCTTCTACTTGGCCATAGAAATTAGAAATCACTGTAAGGTACTTGGGAATAGAAGTTGATGATGCGTTAGAAGTATCAGAACAGATAGATGCTTAAATTTGAACCTAAGCCAGACTCAAAGTTAGAGTCTGGCACGTGCCATGAACGGACGGTCGTAACCTTAGATTTTCGTTATACCTCGGAGACTTTAATACACATAAGGGTGTATTATGGTACACATGTGAGTGTAATTATGCCGTTGACAGTAAGTGTAAGGGGCGCTAATATGACGCCCATACTTCAAGTGGAGATTCAACTTTGCCATACACAGCAGAACAGACAGCAGAAAGGTTAGCTTTTGCACTCCAAAAACGTAGTGAGGAATCTGCAATTACACGATTTCAACTTTCATTAAAAGGTATTGGTGAAATGTCAGAAAAAGAAATTGTTGATAAAGTATTTTTATCATCACTGTCATCTGAGTTACTTAATAAGTCGTGGTGCATGTTTCAAGTTTCAAGCACTAGTTATAGCTTTATTCAACTAGATTCAGCCCAAAAATTCAGAAAATTAAGCGGTCAAAGGTTATCAACACTAATTGATAGTTAAGGCATATACCATGAAAAAAAGTAAAGTTAGCTCATTTGGTTTAAAAATAAGACTAAAAAAGATTATTCAACCGAGTAAGAAGAAACGTATAGCAAGTACAATTAGGGATATAAATATGGATTACCACCCTAAAGGTTTTGCAGGAAATACGGGGTGGTCAAATACATTTTTAACAAACGAGCTGGGGTTTTCATGGTATTTTAAATCACAAGATGATAGAGATGAAGCTTACAATGAATTTATCGGATTTATAAATAAGAACTTGCTCAATAAAATGGATATTGCTTTTCTAGATAATGTACAAAGTAGAAATAAAGTTTTTTATAAAAGAGTAAAGCGATTAGCTTAACGTTACTGAATTAGAGGCATAACGCCGCGTTGATCAGCGTAGCGGAATCGAGCTAACTGTCACGAATCCGCCTTAAACGCCTTGTTAGCCGAATTTAAAACGGCACCCTTCTTAATGGAACATCTCTATGAACGAAATACCTAAGCTCTTCCGCACTTAACCTATTGAAGTACTGATAATTAGTTTTAGGATCATGTTGATCAATGAGATCTGTTGAGTAAAACTCAACATCATTATTAGCAAGCGTTGAAAACCCCTCAACATCAATTAGATAATCGCTACCATCTACAGAAGGCAACCAACCCTTTCTAAGGGCTTCATATGCCAAAATCCAATTTTCAGTTTTTAATTCATTTTTATTCATTAAACTTTCCCAAAGAGGGAAGTTATAGGTTGTTGCAATTAAGCCTCTATTTCTTGCATCTAAAGTTAACAGTGCAATAAATGGATTTTCTACTTTTTCCAGCTCTAATAATGCTTCATCATCAAAACTTTGTGACAGTAAAATCATTCCAAATATTGACCAACAAACTTCACTTGTATGGCCCTGCCTACAATTTTCAATAATAATAAACTGTAAGGTTCTCTTAACCTCGGCTAGGTCAACATTCACACCAGCTGATTTATAAAACGCTATGAAATCTATGATGATAGGCAGTGTAGAAGGCTCTGCCGTAGCCCACTGCAATAATATCCGTTGGTATAAAGGGTAATTATTCGCTCTAACAATATGTGATGAAGTACGAATTACAGCATACTTCAAAATTGGTTCACTAGGCTCTTTTTCCAAAAAATTCATAGTGAGATCAAAGAATGACAATAATGACCTTTTTTGAACTGCATCTGTGGACATATTGATTTTATATTTTTGCAGCTCATGAAGCCATTGTGGGTCTATCTCTTCTGGGAGTTTAGTGATTTCGGTTTTAGACGAGTTTAACTCTAGCTCGTATGATGAAAGAACCTCTTGTAGCACAGAAAGAATTTCTTCTGCTTCTTGTAGTGTTTTACACCCAAACTCAAAATCATCAATATACCTATGGTAATTATTACCAATTTTGCTAATCAACTTCTCATCAATTTCAGACATTATTAATTCAGCAATGGCATATGATGTATCGCTTCCAATTGGAATCCCTTTAGTCTGTTGATCCTGTCCATTTCGGACAATCAAATCTATTTTATTTCCTAAGTTATTTTGAAAATAACGATTTTGCTTAGCTACTGCTTTTGAATGGATTGCCCACGGAATACTATGGGTATAAATAGTAGAGTAAAAATTAGCTATGTCTGCTTTAAGTAAGTACTTAGAAGCTGTTCTAGTTCTGAGCTTTTCATCAGGTAGAACTCCAAACCCTTTATCCCACTTTAAAGCCCTAGAAGAATTATCAACAACAGGTTTGCTTAAAGATTGATTTGAACGATCATAGACCAATTCGAAATCAGCCCAGTTGTTAGCTAATAATTGAGATATGTGAAAGTAATTTATTGGGTTTGGAACAGCCAAAGGTCGCCTTAACTTACCTCTTCGGGCTAAATTATATTTCGCACAAATACTGGTATATTTAGGTCCTCTATTACCATAAGAAAATGGCGGGGTATTTTGATTCGTCACATTTAATAAGGCATCACCATAACTTACGGTTGTAAATGGGACTGGTAATTCAGCTGGGAAATATCCTTTTTTTAATAACTTTTCTAGCACATAAACTCCTTAGTGCATATATTCGGCTAACGTCGCCATAAGCGGTGAGTAATAGTTGGCTAAAATGTGTAGCGAAGCGGAACCGAGCCAACTGTTACGAATCCGACTTAATGGCCTTGTTAAGTTTAAAATTACACAATTGATTGTCTATTGAAAATAACATGAGCTGAATTCCCAATTCACATAAACAGTTTATAGTTGACTCATTTTCAAGTGGCTCTGGTAATACAATTATTCTACTTACATTTGGTATGCCTGTACCATGCATAAAAAGCTGCCCGACCGCTGTATAAATAGATTGTGTATCTCCTGACGTTTTTACCTCGAAAATTGTAGTGATCTCCCCATCAAGCTCGATAGCAAGGTCTATTTTCTGAGTATTAAATACAACAGTATTTTTGAAGTTTTGTTCAACATATTGTTTTAGTTGGTCGACAACATATCCATGCACAACATTTGCTTCAGTAGTTGCTTTAGACTTTACTTTTTTCTTACCGCTAAATTCAGAAGAGAAATATTTAGCTCCAGACTCTTTAGCTTCATCTGCTTTCTTTTTTTCTATTTTTGAGTCATAAGAAGTTGTTGCTAGAGGTCTTATATGATTCCACAGTTCTACATCTGTCAATTTCTGGAGGCGATCGAATGCCTCTTGATTAGCAGCGGATAGTTTTTGTGGATGACCATCTTCAGCCATCCAACCTGTTCGCTCATTTTCTAGGTGGCTATCAAAATGATCTCGTAAATTTTTTAAGCTGTTCTTAAACTCAACTTCAGTTTTTTCGCCACCAAAAGTACCGTAGAATTTTGAATACGCTTCTTTCCATGAAGAGGCTTTAAGTGTTTCAGGGGGCTCATTTATTCCAAGCCTTGATAAAAAATAACCAACTTCGATTAATCGTATATCAAGAATACTACTCATAACTTCCCTTTAAACTTAACAGCTTATTGAACACCATTCTGGTGGTTTATAACACACCGAAACGGCGTTTATTACATACCCTGATAATTTCACCAATAATTACTTTTGTAAACAAGTAATTAAAACAGCTAGAAATTAAGCATGTTATTTTGCCCCAAAACGGCGTTTAATAATGTTATCGGACAAAATTAGGCTCCTACTCAAAAAAGCAGAAGTAAATTTAACTTTTCAATGTCTGCTTATCGCTCAAACCAGACCATATTAATTGGCTATACCAGCTCAATAAACATAATTACTAATTGAAATATAATGGCAAACACACCCAGCAATAACAAATAAGTGCCAAATTGCGTGGCTAAATTGGGTGCTTTTAGCACTGTAAAAAAAAGTGCCTAAACTATAAAAAATACCGCCGGCAAGTNTAGCCAGTAAAGTGCTTTTACATCAACACTTGAATAAAGCGGATAAACAATAGCCAGTGCAAACCAACCCATGAGTAAGTAGGTGGCGAGTGATATTTTTTTATTGCCGTTTTTTACAAATACTTTGTACGCAACGCCCGCCAGTGCAACAGTCCAAATAAATGTAAGTGTTGCCCATGACCAAGCACCGGTTAATGAGATTAATAAAAAGGGAGTGTAGGTGCCGGCAATTAATAAGTATATGGCGCAGTGATCGCACTTTTTATAAAAGGCTCTTAAGCGCGGTTGAATACTGGCGTGGTACAAAGTGGACGACAAAAACAGCACAAATAGGCTGCTGCCATAAATTGCAGTACTAACATACGCGTTAGTGCTGGTGGCTTGGCTAAATAAATCCCACATAACAAATGCGGCAAATACTATACCAAGTGCATGACTAATTACGTTTAGTTGTTCTTCTTTTTTAGAATAGGGCGCTTCTAACGACATGACAGATCCTACCACTATTTGAATGAATTTTAGTGTACAAGTGTACGCTGAGTTTTTCAATATTATAATTTTTATATGAATACAATAATTTATTGTTTTTCATAAAGTTGAAACATCAATTTAACCAATGCGTAATTAATAAGACGTAAAAAATTCGTAATAGTTCGTTAGATTACTGGTAATTCCTAAAAACAATTAACCGGACGAACAGTGAAAAACATGAAAAATAAATTAATAACACGGCCTTTTCTTAAACTTACTAAATTGTCTGTGGCGATGATTTGCGTTACATCAACAAATAGTTTTGCAGATCAAACCATAAATAAAGAACTTGATGAAATAGTGGTTGTTGCTCAAAAGCGTGCGCAATCAATACAAGATGTGCCCGTAACAATAAGCGCCTACGATGGCGACTTTTTAGAAAGCTTGGGTATAGGTGAACTAGACACTTTATCTGAAATAACACCAGGGCTTGTTATTCAAGAGCAAAGCCCTAACAACCCGGGCTTTGTAATTCGTGGTATTACGTCTGATAGTGGGTCGTCTCAATCATCCCCTCGTGTGTCTATTTATTATAACGGAGCAGATGTATCACGCTCTCGTGGCTCATACTTTGAGCTTTTTGATGTAGAAGGGATTGAAGTTGTTAAGGGACCACAAGCGACACTGTTTGGAACAGCAGCTTCTGTAGGTGCCATTAGTGTAGCAACACGTAAACCAGAAAAAGATTTTTCGGCTCAATTAAAAGCATCCGTTGGTAATTACTCGGCCAAAGGTGCTAGTGGCTTTGTAACGGGTGGCAATGATTTATTGCAAGGCCGTGTTGCTTTTACTTATCGTGAACGTGATGGGTTTATAAAAAATATTGCAGGAGATAGTAACTCCCAAAATCCGGCTGGGTTTAAGCAAGATGATATGCATGCTATTGAGCGTTTTTCTTATCGTCCGTCTTTACGTATTACACCTAGTGACCATGTAACGATTGATTTGGTGTATACGTATGAAAAAAATGATGACTCGGGTACATCTTTTAAAAATGGGCTTTATGCACCAACCGGTGGTGATACAAGTCCATATAGCTTTGTTGAAATGCCAGGTAGTCCGTATGCAGAGTCTGTGTTTGGAAAAAAAGACTTAGGTGTGGAGCGCACAGTTAACGATTTAAATTTGACTGTAAATTGGGATGTAAGTAACGATTTAACAATCACCTCAATTACTGCAGGGCGTAACTTTGACTCTTTAGAAGTGTTTGATGCTGATGGTACGCAAGCATGGTTTTTAGAATTTGCAGAAGCTGCTGAGGGCGATCAGTTAAGCCAAGAATTACGCGCTGTCTATACACAGAATAAGTTTACTAGTATTTTTGGTGTGAGTTACTTTGAAGAAGATGGTAGCCAGCGTATTCCATTTAGTACAGAGGAGTCTATATTTTTAAATTGCTTAGGTGTATTGGGCTCAGGTGTTCCTTGTATTAATAATGATGGTAGCGTTAATATTTTAACGCCAGCATTAACAGGTGGTGTAGTAAACGAGTTGCCATATTCACTAGAGTTTACAAACTATGGTGAAAACAAAGCGTACTCAGCGTTTGCTGATGTAACTTATGCTACTACTGAAGCATTAGAGTTAACAGCGGGACTTCGTTATATAAAAGAAGAAAAGCGCAGTGGCTATAGCTCTGCTGCACCCAATAGTGTTTTAACACAAGCGCCATTGTTTACGGTTGATACAAATGGTGAAACATTTTATGGCGATGCTGATTATGATGATTGGCTGCCACGTTTTAATGCGCTTTATATAATAAACCCTACTACAAATATGTATGCGACTATTTCAAAAGGGCGTCGTTCGGAAGTACTTGAAGTAAGTTCGGCTAACAACGAACAAGGAAATGTCGAAGCTTCTATATCAGAAGTCCCTGCGGAAATTATTTGGAACTACGAAACCGGTATTAAAGGCAAAGCGCTTGACGGGCGTTTAGATTACTCTGTCGCTGTATTTTATCAAGATTATTCTAACTTTCAGGTTACGTTACAGGATGATGAAGGCGTTGCGTTTTCTGCTGATGCGGGCTCTGCCACTAATGTTGGCGCAGAGGCTGAGGTAAGGGCGTTAATTAATAATGAGTTTGAGGTTTTTGCCAATGCGGCTTACCTTGATGCTGAAATAGATGATGATAGTAATAACGGTAACCTCGCAGGCAATAAATTTAGACTACAACCAGAGTGGACGTTTAGTACGGGGCTGTTTTATTCAACAGAATTGTCGAACTCACTTAATTTAACGAGCTCTTTAATATATAGCTACCGCTCTGAAGTGTTTTTTGAGCCAGCAAATGCGCCAATATCAGGCTTAGATATTAGCCAACCAGGGCTTGGATTAGTCAGTGCGCGCTTAGGTATCGCAAATGGTGATGACTGGGCTGTTAGTGTATTTGCTAGTAACTTATTAGATAAAGAGTATTTAGTTGATGCAGGTAATACTGGAGGGGGATTTGGCAACCCAACATTTGTTGCAGGAGCACCTCGCTTTGTTGGTATTGAGTTAACTCTCGGGTTTGGTGGACAATAATACATTTAACTACTTGATATTTTAATTGAGCCACTGCAAAGTGGCTTTTTTATGTGATCACGTTAAAGTGAATTTATATTAGGTAAAAATGAAACAAGATCTAAAAGCTGCTTTACTTACCGCCATTGTTTATCCTGGAGCGGGGCATTTTTCTTTAAAAAAACACCTTATAGGCGCTATTTTTGCAGGTGTATTTTCTGTTCTTTTAATTTTAACCCTAAAAGATATATTTGCGATTGCACAGTGTACTGCAAATGAAATTGTAAACGGAAAAATCCCCATGTCGGTTACGGCTATTTTAAAAGCCGCGCAACAACCATCTAACGCCTGCGCTCAACTCGCTGAATATAAGTACGTACCTTTAATGATTATAATTTGGGTGCTGAGCATGATGGATGCATATCGTTTGGGCAGAAAAGCGCTACCCACTAAAAAATAAGCCACTTAATCAGAACTCGGTTTGGTTGGCTTATTAATATTTTACCCTGATATTTAGCTATTATTGATGGCGGTAATAATTATTATTACCGCCTTTTCATTTTTATACATATTTTTTGTAACCGAGATTTTTTGCCCGCATCATGTAAATATCGTGTAAATGCCTGTATATACCCAGTAAAATCCTCAAACCTCGTTAAATCGCTCACTTGTTGATATTTAGTTAATTGAAATCCTTCTCCTTGTACCTTTTTATTCATTTAATGTTAATAAATAAATGATACTTTCTGCTCGCCAAATTAACTTTGTTTAGCTATTAAGTATTGGTTTGCTATCGATTTATTACGTCAAGCAATGACGACTGATAACTTCAATTTAAGGAAATACGATGAATAACAGTTCAAATAATCACAAAAGAAAGGATTTTAAAGTGGCGAGCTTATCGTTAGCTTTATTATTAGGATGCTCAACAATGGCCAATGCCGCTGTTGAGAAGTTAACGGTGAGTGGGAATCAAATTCTTGCGGGTGGAGAAAACACAAGCTTTGCAGGACCTAGCCTATTTTGGAGTAATACGGGGTGGGGCGCTGAAAAATTTTATACAGCAGAAACAGTAGCAAAGGCAAAAACTGAATTTAATGCAACATTAATTCGTGCAGCTATTGGTCATGGTACGAGTACTGGTGGTAGTTTGAACTTTGATTGGGAGGGCAATATGAGCCGTCTTGATACTGTTGTAAACGCAGCTATTGCTGAGGATATGTACGTTATTATTGATTTTCATAGCCATGAAGCACATACCGATCAGGCGACTGCAGTTCGCTTTTTTGAAGACGTAGCTACCAAATATGGGCAGTACGACAATGTTATTTATGAAATTTATAACGAGCCATTACAAATCTCGTGGGTTAACGATATTAAGCCTTACGCAGAAACAGTTATTGATAAAATTAGAGCAATCGACCCTGATAACTTAATTGTGGTTGGAACGCCTACGTGGTCGCAAGATGTTGATGTGGCATCACAAAACCCAATTGATCGTGCCAATATTGCTTACACTCTGCATTTTTATGCTGGCACGCATGGTCAATCGTATCGAAATAAAGCACAAACAGCACTCGATAACGGCATTGCACTATTCGCCACAGAGTGGGGAACAGTTAATGCTGATGGAAATGGTGGTGTTAATATCAATGAAACCGATGCATGGATGGCATTTTTTAAAACAAACAATATTAGCCACGCTAACTGGGCTTTAAACGATAAAAACGAAGGTGCATCGTTATTTACTCCAGGCGGTAGTTGGAATTCACTAACATCGTCAGGCTCTAAAGTTAAAGAGATCATTCAAGGTTGGGGTGGTGGTAGTAGCAATGTTGATTTAGATAGCGACGGGGATGGCGTAAGTGACAGCCTTGATCAGTGCAATAATACTCCCGCAGGTACAACGGTTGATAGTATTGGTTGTGCAGTAACTGACAGCGATGCCGATGGTATTAGCGATAATGTTGATCAATGTCCTAATACACCAGTAGGTGAAACTGTTAATAATGTAGGTTGCGTTGTTGAAGTAGTTGAGCCACAAAGCGATGCGGATAACGATGGTGTGAATGATGATATCGATCAGTGCCCAGATACACCCGCTGGTACAAGTGTTGATACAAACGGATGCAGTGTTGTAAGCTCAACAGATTGTAACGGTATTAATGCATACCCTAATTGGGTGAACAAAGATTACTCAGGTGGTCCGTTTACCCACAATAACACCGACGATAAAATGCAATATCAAGGTAATGCATACAGCGCAAATTGGTATACAAACAGCCTTCCAGGAAGTGATGCTTCGTGGACGCTTCTTTATACTTGTAATTAAGCACGTTTTATAAAATATGCGAAGAAGGTAAATAATACATTTACCTTCTTTTTAAAAGTATTAGCCTTTATAAACACTTTGGTGTTGTTCAACAATATTGTAGCTTGGGGAGTTTATGTTATCTATATAGCGCCAATCGGTTGTGATTTGCTCTTTAGTAATAGTCAGTAACATATACCCACGGTGTGATAAGTCACAATAGTTTAAGTCGTTTATTAACAATGAAAGCGAGTCAGCCATTTGCTTTGCTTGTGCTGTATTAAGCGCTAAATAATGCTCCATACCCGGGGATGTAACACCAGGCGTTGCAAATTCTACTCCTATGCTTTCGCCTTTTGCATTTTTTAATGTGCCATGCCACGCATTGTGCGTATCACCTGCAACCACGACTAACTTTTTATTTAATGCGGTAACGCTTTTGTATAATGCTTCGCGCTCGCTTGGGTAACCATCCCACGCATCTAAATTGTAAGGCATTAAAGTATTTACGCGTGCGAGTTGCTCAGGTGTTACCGCTTTATTAGCTAACACGGCTTTTTTAATGGCAACAAGCTCTTTTAACACCTGCGGTATTTTAGTGCGATCGGATTGCGAGAATATTTCAGTAGGTAGCCACATTTTAGTCATCAATACTTGCTGGCCCAATACTTGCCATTTTGCATTTGATTTAGTTATTGCACTCGTGAGCCAGTTTAGTTGTGTGTTACCTAGTAACTGCCTACTTGGATTATTTAAATCACTGGCAAAGCGCGCAACATCCATTTGTTTGGTCTCTAGGTTTTTATAGTCGCTGTAAGCAAGTTGTTTATCGCGTGCTATTACGCGCGTATCTAGCATGTGCAAGCTTATTAAATTACCAAAATCGAAGGTGCGGTATATTTGCGGGCTTTGTTCGCCCATAGGCGGTCTAATTGGCAGCCANGCTTGAATAGCTGCTGCACGGCGCTTAAAAAAGTCACCTTCATCAGGGGTATGATTTTCAGCACCACTTTTATAGGTATCGTTGGTAACTTCGTGATCATCCCATATTGCAATAAAAGGCGCTGCAGCGTGAAGAGCTTGAAGGCCTTGGTCTGTTCTGTAAATAGCATAGCGCTTACGATAGTCGCTAAGGGTAATAATTTCACCACTGTTATCGGCTGNCCGCCCATTGGGTATTCGTAAATGTAATCTCCCAAATGCAGTACCACATCTAAATCTTTTTGTTTAGCGGCATCGGTGTAGGCATTAAAGTACCCAGCAGGATAGTTTGAGCACGACACAACAGCCATTTTTACTTGTTCAATGTTATTTATTGGTAGTGTTTTAGCACGGCCAATTGGGCTTTGTGTATTTAAACCCATAAACCGATAAAAGTACTCTGTGTTTGGATCAAGTTCTTGCACATCTATTTTTATTGTAAAGTCTCTGCTTTTATCTGTTTGTTCGCGTCCGCTGCGGATGATGTTTTTAAATTGAGAGTCACTTGCCAGTTCCCAAGCAACAGTAACTTCAAAATTTGATTGAGAAGTAGTTGCACGTGTCCAAATTATTAAAGCATTAGTGAGCGGATCGCCACTGGCTACACCGTGTTTAAATTCAATAGCCGATAAAGGTTTGTTTGTTAATGTTTGAGCACAACCTGTAATGGCACTCGATACTGCGACGGTAAATATGCTTGCTGCTGAGATTTTTAAAAAATTTCGACGTGATGAAAGGGTCATACTGCACTTTTTGAATTATTTATAGTGGTGTGCACTTTAGCGGGTAGATATGACGTTTTTATAAACGCTAAATGTATTTAGTGTGACGGTATTAATACATTTAACCCCTTTTATTTATTAACTAAAAAGTAGTCAAAAAATTAAATTAAATGGTTAAATTAACGAGGTATGAATTTTTTAAATTAAAGTGGCGCATGTAAAGTTGTTTAATTACAGTTGCTTATAATTTATTTTTATGTTGGCACAACCCTTGAGTATGTAACTACGTCTAAACAATACACAAACAAGGAATACCATTATGAAACATTCAATTAAAATCGCTATGGCAAGTTTATTAGTATTAGGTTCTGCGCAAGTACACGCAACAGAAGTGGACCTAGATGTAACTGATATATTAACTCAAAGTGTAGCAAGCTATGTTAAGCAAACCACAATCGAGCTTGAAAAATCACTAAAGGAGACGCTTTATTTTGATGCTAAAACTGTTTTAGAGGGTTTATTAGATGAGCCCGTTTTAACAAATAGCACAACGCTTAAAAATACTGACACTAGTATAAAAAACGCAAAATAAATTATTTAAAGGATTAAAACGATGAGCAGTGAACTTGGATTATTTGCATTAATGTTAGCACCCGTAGTCAGTATGATTAGCGCTTATTACTCGGTTCAAGTGTTTAAAGCTATGGGAGGTTGGTTTAATCTTTAGCCAATTATATAGCTGGTAATTAATTCGATTCATACAAAGCTGATCGACTTAGCAAAAGCGCACGTAAATAAAGGCAGAGTGTTTGAAATAAGTAGACTTTATGAAACGTGCGATTTTTCCATTACCCATTTTTATGTTACCTGAAGGTTATACGCGATTACGCATATTTGAGCCTCGCTATTTAAATATGGTTAAAACCGCATTAAAAAATAATACAGGGTTTGTGCTTTGTACGTTCGAGCATGACACGCCTTTTAATATAAGCGCGCAAGGTTGCCTTGTTGATATTATTGATTTTGACCAAGACGATAACGATGTATTATTAATTGATGTATTTGCATCGCAAAATGTGCAAATTAATGATGTTTATCAAGACGAAGACGAATTACGTCATGGCTTGGTATCGCCTTGTAATACGCCGTATTGGTACAAAGATTCTAACAACCAAATTGGTGAACATTACCTATTACACGATGCGCTTAAAAACGTGTTTCAAGGTAATCCGGAACTTAATTTGTTGTACAAGAAAACTCATTTTGACAAGCTTCCATGGATTGCAGCACGTTGGCTCGAACTCCTACCTGTTTCTATTGAGAAAAAACAGCAACTTGCGTTTGAAACGAATTTTGATAACTTACTGAATTTCCTCCATACTGTGATTAATAACGAATTTGCCTAAATTTTATGATCCTAAATTAATTATTGCCCGTATTACTTAATACAAAAGCAATAACGGGATAAATTATTATGGTAAGTCAACAACAGTCACCACGTTGTGAACCTAATACAGGTAAGTACACTGCCATGCCAGAAACGCCGAGTAAAGAGCTCATGCAAGCGCTTATAGATGTTGCGCAATCACGCGATAAAAAAGCGTTTTCATATTTATTTGAATACTTTGCGCCAAAAATTAAACGCTTTGGAATTAAGCAGTTTGGTGTTGAAGCCCAAGCCATGGAGCTTGTGCAAGAAACATTAACGTCTGTTTGGCGTAAAGCACATTTGTATCATAGTGAAAAAGGCGCTGCGACTACGTGGGTTTATACCGTTATGCGTAACGCTTCGTTCGATATGCTTCGTAAAATGAAAAGTAATAAAGAAGAAAATATAAGCGAAGATATTTGGCCGTTACTAAACGACTCACAAGATACGCATCACGAATACAGTGATCATTTAGAAGATAAGCAAATTAAGCGCTATTTAGACAAATTACCAATTGCTCAACGCGAAGTGGTAAGAGGCGTTTATTTTCAAGATATGTCGCAAGAGCAACTTGCACATCAACTTAATATTCCAGTAGGCACGGTAAAATCACGGTTACGTTTGGCCTTGCAAAAATTACGTAATGAAATGGGAGATCAGCATGATTAAACATCACCCGAGTGAAACTTTACTGACACAGTATTGCGATGCATCACTTGCTACATCATTGAGTTTAGCCGTTTCTATTCACGTAGACATGTGCCCTGTGTGCCAAGCTAAAGTAGCTAAAATTGAAGCAAGTAATGCAAATGCATTATTTAGTGAAGAGCCTGCTCAATTTGAGAAACCTCAAACTGAGAAATCTGATTTACTTGAAGAATTTGAACTAAATGTACTTGATATGATCATGTCTGATGATTCTATTGATGAAGTTTACGAAGTAGAGCCTGTCTCTATTAAAGTGAATGAGCATAACTATCAGCTTCCACGTGCTTTAACACGTATTTCTCATAGCAAATTTACACAAGTTGGTAAGCTGGCACGATCTCGCGTTTCGCTTGATGATGGTGCGCTGCGTTCTAGCTTGCTACATATTGATGCCGGTGGCGAAATTCCTGAGCATACACATACTGGATTTGAAGTTACTTTACTACTAGACGGTGAGTTTAGTGATGAAGATGGTAATTACGTACCAGGCGACTTTATTTGGCAAGATGGTAGTCATCAACACACACCTTTAACGAAAGATGGATGTTTATGCTTTACAGTTGTCAGTAGTGCGCTACATTTTAATAAGGGCTTCAGCAAGTTACTAAATCCAATAGGTAATTTGATTTACTAAGAGAATATATGCATACAGATATAATAAAAATAGGTATAAGCGCCTGCTTAGCAGGCGAAAAAGTTAGATTTGACACAGGACATAAAAAGTCAAATTTTTGTATGGACGAGCTAGGTAAACACGTTGAATACACACGGTTTTGTCCGGAAGTAGCTGTTGGTTTACCAATACCTCGTCCAACTATTCGCCAAGTTAAAGTGGGCGATACTATTAAAGTATGCCGCCCAGATGGCACCGGCGAAGTAGGCCAACAACTTACTGAATATGGTAAAAAAGTTGCAACTGAACAAGCTAAAGAATTAAGCGGATTTGTATTTTGTGCAAAAAGCCCAAGCTGCGGCATGGAGCGCATTAAAATATACAACGAAGCAGGAACAGGTAATACCTCAGAAGGCGTTGGTTTTTTTGCTGAGCAAATAATGAAGCACAACCCATTATTGCCATGTGAAGAAAACGGACGTTTAAATGACATGCATTTACGTGAAAACTTTGTAATGAGAATTTACGTATTTAAAAACTGGCAAAAATTAGCACAAGAGCCGCTTACGGTTCATAAGCTTACTCAATTTCACTCTCAGTATAAGTACTTGTTGATGGCTCATAACTATCAAGCTTATCGTGATTTGGGTAACCTGCTGGGGACTTATGTAGGTGACGATATAAATGCAGTTGCAGATGAATATATTCTAGGTTTGATGACGGGTCTTAAAAAGCCAGCTTCTCGCAGAAATAATTGCAACACGCTAATGCATTTACAAGGTTACTTTAAAACAGATTTATCGAAGGTTGAAAAACAAGAACTTCGTGATGCGATAGATGAATACCGCGAAGGTTTGGTGCCATTGTATGTACCACTTACCTTGTTAAAACATCATTTGAAGGTTCACCCAAATGAGTACCTTGAAAAACAAGTGTTTTTTAACCCTTACCCTCACGATTTAAAACTACGATTTGGTATTTGATGGATACATTATTTTGGTTTAGGCGCGATTTGCGCCTTTTTTCTAACGAAGCGTTAATTCAAGCGCTAAATAATGGCGCTAAACACGCCATTTTTTTTGTGTCTGAAAAACAGTGGCAACAGCACCAAACTGCGCCTATTCAGATTGACTTACTCAAGCGCCGAGTTACTTATCTTCAATCTCAGCTTGCTGATTACGGCATTACTTTACATGTTATTGAAGCGCCAAGCTTTTGTGATTGTACGCGTGAGCTTATTGATTTTTGTAAATCAAACGATGTAAAACACGTAATTGCTAATACAGAATATGAGCTTAATGAAGTAAACCGCGATAAAGCAATTTTGCACGAATGCGATGAGCTTTCAATTACTTTTACTTTGTACGAAGGTGATTTAATTGCACCTGTTGGAACGGTTAAAAATCAAAGTAATGAAATGTATAAAGTGTTTACTCCATTTAAGCGAGCATGGTTAAAGCAGTATCAAGATACACACTTTAGTTTGCCTCAATGGCCTTTAACTTCTGATCCAATAAAATTTGATGAAAGCGACTTACTAAAAAGTGATGGATGCTCAGATAAGTGGCCGGTTGACGACGAAACACTAGCAACCGTGGTCGATAACTTTATATGTGACAAACTTACAAGCTACGATGATCAGCGTGATATACCCAGCGTAAAAGGCACATCAGGTTTAAGCCCGTATTTAGCACTTGGTATTGTAAGCACAAAACAGCTGCTTATTAATATTCAGCAGCGTTATCCTGATATTTTAACTACGTCAAAAAGTAAAACGTTTACGTGGATTAACGAGCTTGTTTGGCGCGAATTTTACAGGCATTTGATTGCTGAATTTCCGAAGCTTTCGCGCGGTGACAACTTTAACGAAAAGTATAACGACGTAGTGTGGCGTAAAAGCGAAAATGAATTTACAGCATGGTGTGAAGGGCGAACAGGTTATCCGTTAGTGGATGCTGCAATGCTACAATTAAAGCAAACCGGTTGGATGCACAATCGTTTACGTATGGTTGTTGCGAGCTTTTTAACTAAGCATTTATTAATAGACTGGCGCGAAGGTGAGCGCTTTTTTATGCAGCACCTAATTGATGGCGATTTAGCCTCAAATAATGGTGGCTGGCAGTGGGCTGCAAGTACCGGGTGTGATGCTCAGCCTTACTTTAGAGTTTTTAACCCTATCAGACAAAGCGAGCGCTTTGATCCAACTGGCAAGTTTATCCGTAAGTATTTGCCAGAGCTTGAAAACGTGCCAGATAAACACATTCATTTTCCACACACTTATTTAGCCGCAATAGGTAAAGATAAGGAATGTTACTGGCCAGCAATAGTTGATCATAAAGCGGCACGAGAACGTGCACTTGCTGCATTTAAGGTGTGATATGGATAACCAGTTACCAGTAGATAAATTTGTTGAAATATACCAACAGCTTGATAGCACTAATCTTGATTTATTGAGTGATATTTACTGTGACGACATACAGTTTATAGACCCAATGCATGCAATTAACGGCATTGTAGAATTGCGCAGGTACTTTGCTAACTTATATAGCAATGTTAAGCATTGCCAGTTTGATATTAGTGATTCGTTTAATAGCGGAAACAATGCTTTTATTTATTGGACTATGCACTATGCACATCCAAAGCTTTCATCAGGTAAAACTATTTCGGTAGAAGGTCATAGCAAGCTTATTTTTAAAGACGGCAAAATTATCAAGCACAGAGACTACTTTAATATGGGCGAGTTGTTATACAAACACATTCCTTTACTTGGTAGCGTTATAAAGCTAATTGATAAAAGGGCAGGTTAATTATGATCACACTTATAACGGGTGCTACTTCTGGTATTGGTGAGCAGTTAGCAATTAAATATGCGCAGTTGGGAGACACTGTTATTGCTTGTGGCCGTAATAGTGAAAAGCTCGCTGAGCTTGCTAAATACGACAATATTCAAGCGTGTAAATTTGATGCAACTAATCTACAAGACATTAAAGAGTCTACTATTGGCTTTCCTCATTTTGACCGTGTTATTTTAAACGCCGGTAATTGTGAATACATAGATGACGCGCGAAATTTTGATAGTGCATTGTTTGAACGTGTAATAAACGTAAATTTACTCTCTATGGGGTATTGCCTTGAGGCGCTACTTCCTAAAATAAATTCAGGTGGTCAGCTTGTTTTGGTCAGCTCAAGTGTTACCTACCTTGCGTTACCTCGTTCAGAAGCTTATGGTGCATCAAAAGCGGGTGTAAGTTACTTAGCAAAAAGCTTAGCTGTTGATTTAGATGATGTTGATGTGACTTTAGTTCACCCTGGCTTTGTGAAAACTCCGCTTACTAATAAAAATGATTTCCCGATGCCTATGGCCGTTACCGCTGAAAAAGCCGCAGACTATATGATTAAGGGAATACATAAGCGCCGAAAAGATGTTCACTTTCCGTACCGTTTTACACTTATATTAAAGGCATTACGTATTTTGCCACTCCCAATTTGGCTTAAAATCGCAAAAGGATTAGCCCGTTGAAAAAAATAGCAATAATAGGAACTGGTGTATCTGGTTTAACATGTGGGCATTTGCTTCATAAACATTACGATGTAACCGTATTTGAAAAAAATGATTATATAGGTGGCCACACTGCAACGGTTGATGTTGATGTGTGCGGCATAAAATACGCAATAGATACTGGTTTTATTGTATTTAATGACAGAACTTACCCATACTTTGAAAAGTTACTATCGCGTATTGGTGTAGATAAACAAACAACGCAGATGAGCTTTAGTGTTCATAACGAAGCCACTGGCTTTGAATACAATGGCCATACGTTTACAAGCCTGTTTGCTCAGCGTCGTAATATTTTTAGACCTAAGTTTTGGCGATTATTGTACGACATTGTTAGGTTTAACAAATTGTGTAAAGCACTACATGAAAAAGATGATTACCAGTCTGATCAATCATTAGGTCAATTGCTTAGTGACAATCACTTTAATGACTTTTTTAAATACCATTATATTCTTCCGATGGGCGCAGCTATTTGGTCTACCAGTATTAAAGAAATGGAAAATGTAGGCGTTGAATTTTTTGTTAAGTTCTTCTTTAATCATGGCCTTTTAGATGTAACAAACAGACCACAGTGGTATGTAGTACCAGGTGGCTCTCGTCAGTATATTAAGCCACTGATCAGAGGCTTTGCTGATAAAATTAAACTTAATACAGATATTAAATCTGTTACGCGTCAAAATGATGAAGTAACAATAGAGTTTGCCAATGGTGAATTAAGTAAGTTTGATAAAGTAATATTTGCTTGTCATTCAGATCAGGCGCTTGCACTACTTGGTGATGCGACTGAGCAAGAAAAGTCAGTATTGGGTACAATAGCTTACACTGAGAACTCAGTTGTGCTGCACACCGATACAAACCTTTTACCTGATAGAAAAGCGGCATGGGCAAGTTGGAACTACCTACTTAATAACAACACTGATAAAGCAGCTGTTGTTACTTACCAAATGAATATTTTGCAAGGCATACAGTCGGATACACAGTTTTGTGTAACGCTTAATCACCTTGAAGGAATAAGCCAAAGTAAAATTTTGCGCGAGTTTACTTATCATCACCCTGTATTTAACCAAGAGTCAATTGCTGCTCAAAAGCTTAAACACAGTATTGATGGACAAAACAATAGTTATTTTTGTGGTGCTTATTGGTACAATGGTTTTCATGAAGATGGCGTACACAGTGGTGTAGATGTAGCCAAGCAACTTGGGGTCGAATTTGACTAGTGCAGTGTATTTAGGCGATGTAAAACATCGCCGTTTTGCTGTTAAAGAACATCGTTTTAGTTACCCTTTGTATATGATGTGGGTAGATTTAAATAATCCTCAGCAACTAAATGGTGTGCATAAACACATAGGTACGTCAGGCTTAAAAGCGTTAAAATTTAATGAAGCTGATTATCTTAAAGACCCCTCAAAGCGTGCTAAACGACCTCTTATTGAGCGTGCGCATGATCAACTTACCAATTTAGGTATTACTGAAACCTTTACTCATGTTTATATGCTTGGGCAACTTCGTTGTTTTGGGGTGTATTTTAGCCCTGTTAATTTTTACTTCTTTGGCCACAACGACACTCGTTTTAAGTACATGATTGCTGAAGTGAGTAATACACCCTGGAACGAACGTCATTATTATTTAGTCCCTTTAGAAAAAAAAGTGAACTTTAAGAAGGTTTTTTCCGTATCACCTTTTATGAATCTAGATATGAACTATCATTGGCATGTTAAACAATCGCCTGATAAAACATTGATACACATTGAAAATAAGAAAAATGAAGAGTTATTATTTGATGCAACACTTCGCTTAAAACGTAAAGAACTCACTAACGAAGAGATTAATAAGTTGTTTAAACGTTTTCCGGCCATGACATGGTCTATTTTCAAAGGTATTTATTATCAAGCATTAAAGTTGTTTATAAAGCGAGTGCCTTTTTTAGGCCACTCAGGTAAGCCATAAAGCACATAGGTAGTCAGGACAATTAATAGGTATTTTAATGGATAAAGTGTCGAGCTTAAATTGCGAACAAAGCACAAATTGGTTAACTAATATATATAAAAAATTAGTAACTAAAGCCTTTTCATCAATCGAAACAGGTCAAATAGTGCTTATCGAAGGCAACGAAAGAACTGTTTTTGGTGATACGTTTTCTGATCTAAAAACAACCGTTACAGTTAATGATAAAGCTATGTATAAAGCATTTGCATTATCTGGGAGTGTTGGCGCTGGCGAAGCGTATATTTTGGGGCATTGGTCTTGTGACAACTTAACTTCATTCATTGAGATATTTGCTATAAACGAAAAGCAACTCGATGAGTTTGAAAAAAAATTCGCATTTTTTAGTAGTATCGCACACCGATTTAATCACATAAAAAACAAAAATTCAGAATCGGGATCTAAGAAAAATATTGTTGCTCATTACGACTTAGGTAATGATTTGTACGAATCATTTTTAAGTAAAGAAATGCTTTATTCAAGTGCTGTATATCCTACAAAAGAAGCCACACTTGAAGAGGCTCAGCAATACAAGCTTAAACGCATTTGTGAGCAAGTTGAGCTTCAAAAAAATGATTCAGTAATTGAAATTGGTACAGGGTGGGGGGCATTTGCTATATATGCGGCCACACATTACGATTGCCATGTAACAACAACAACCATATCTGATGAGCAACATGATTATGTAGCTAACAAGATTGTTGAACTTGGTCTTGAAAGTAAAATAACATTACTCAAGCTCGATTACAGACTACTAAAAGGTAAATACGACAAGCTTGTTTCTATTGAAATGATAGAAGCAGTGGGTCATGATTATTTGCCGAGCTTTTTCACTCAGTGTGGTGAGCTCCTAAAAGACGATGGCGCCATGCTTATACAAGCAATTACTATTGGCGATCAGCGTTATAAGCACTACTTAAAAAATTCTGACTTTATCCAACAGTATATTTTTCCGGGTGGATGTTTGCCATCGCTTAACGAAATGAGTGAGCAGATTAAAAATAATACCGATATGGTTATTCATACTGTTAATGATATTGGCGCTCACTACGCACGAACATTAGCAGATTGGCGAACTCGTTTTATAAAAAGTTGGCCTGATTTAGACCGCTCTAAATTTGATGAACGCTTTTATCGTTTATGGTTATTTTATTTTGCTTATTGCGAAGGTGCGTTTAGAGCGAGAGCAACAAGTACGGTACATTTAATGGCGCGTAAACCTCGTTTTACTAGTGATAACGATGATATTGCGCTCGGTTACTAATTTTATTTTATTTCAAGCAGTGTGGTTTTTATCATTGCTGCTTGAAGCCAATTCGCTACTTTTTAGTGGCTTGATTATTGTTTTAATGTTTTGTTTGTCAAAGCAGAAAAAACAAGACTCCTTACTACTAATTAAAGCCCTACCTTTAGCACTATTGTTAGAATTTATAGCGGTAAAGTTAGGCTTGTTAGAATTTAAAGTTTATCCCTTCCCTCTATGGCTCGTCTTTTTATGGGCTGCATTATTACTTTCTTTAAATACCTCTATGGTTTTTTTGAGCAAATTAAAGCTTTGGCAGGCCTTTTTAGTATGCATGGCTTTTGCGCCAGCAAGTTATTGGGCTGGAGCACGCTTTGAAGTAATAAGTTTAGGGTTCCCTTTATGGCAATTCTGGCTCGTTTACGGCGCGCTTTGGTCTACAGTATTTACTGTTATTCTTTTTATAAACCAAAAAATCAAGTTATTCATCAATCGCTGATCGTCCACAATTTCTATTTCGTAACATTACCCATTGACTCAAAGGGAGCTTATTTTGAAATTTTTACTAAAGGCAGTTACTTTTTATTTGCTTACAACTTCAATTGTTTTAGCTAACACACAATTTAATAAAGTAGGCGAAGCACGAATGGAGTATTTATTTTGGGATGTATATGACGCCGTGCTATTTACCCCTTCAGGTAATTACAGCGCAGAAACACATCCTGTTAAGTTTAAGCTTACCTATTTACGTGACTTTGACGCTAAAGAAATAGTAAAAGCAACAAATGAGCAGTGGGAACATCTTGGAAAAACAGGGCTGGCAGATAAATACGACAGTAAATTGTTGTCTATTTGGCCTGATATAAAAAAGGGTGACTCACTAACATTAGTGACAAATGAGCAAGGTATGAGCACTTTTTATCATAATGATGAAAAAATGGGTGAAATTGATGAACCTCAATTTTCGAGTGACTTTTTAGCTATTTGGCTTGATGAAAAAACTTCTGAGCCAAAATTACGAAAGCAATTATTAGGGAATTAATATGAACATATTAAACACGTTAAAAGCAGCTGTTATGAGCCTCTCGGCTCTACTTTTAATTAGCTGTTCGGCACCAAATGTTGAACATTATAAAAATACATCGCCAAATTTCGACTTTAAAACGTTTTTTAGCGGAAATTTGAAAGCCTATGGTGTTGTACAAGACTTTAAAGGCGAATTGACCCGAAAGCTTGTCGTAGATATGAATGCGACTTGGGACGGTAACCAGGGCGTTATTGAAGAAGACTTTGTTTATGATGATGGCGAAACCCAAAAGCGAATTTGGAAAATAACGTTAAATGAAGACAATAGTTTAACGGGGTCGGCAGCTGATGTTATAGGTACAGCAAAAGGCAAAAGTGACGGCAGCGTATTTCATTGGAATTATGATGTAGAGCTTCCATACGATGGCAGTACTTTAGAAGTGAATTTTGACGATTGGATGTACCTGGTTACACAATCGCGCTTGATAAACCGCACATCTATTGTTAAGTTTGGAGTCGAGGTCGGGGAAGTGACCTTAGTTATCGAAAAAATATAGCTTATTTACCCAGTTGCTTAACTTGCGCCAAAATTGTACTCAAATTAAGTCTTTGTTAACCCAACACGCTGTATTCTACCGAGAATTATTTAAATTTTACTCATTTTTTAAGAATTTAAGCAAAAAATGCAATTTGCTGTTGCTAACTCTTTAAAAATGCATAAAGATAGGTTTTGCGAAGGCAAAATAATAACGAATAGGAATCTAACAATGAATAAAGCTCAATTAGTTGAAAAAATTGCTACTGATGCAGAAATCTCTAAAGCCGCTGCTACTCGTGCTCTTGACGCGTTTACAGGTGCTGTAACTTCTTCTTTAAAAGAAGGTGATTCAGTAGCATTAGTTGGTTTTGGTACTTTCTCAGTAAAAGAACGTGCAGCTCGCACTGGCCGTAACCCACAAACGGGTGCTGAGATCCAAATCGCAGCGGCAACTATCCCAAGCTTTAAAGCAGGTAAAGGTCTTAAAGACCAAGTAAACCCTTAATAGGTTTAACGAATTAAAATAAAAAAAGAGCTATTTAGCTCTTTTTTTTTATGTTTAATAAAGACATCAATTGATGCCTTTATATTATAAATTTATGCTTTTAAGGCTTTATCGCCTCGGCCAATGCCAACAGCACCAGAACGTACAACTTCAATAATATCGGTTTCATGGCGAAGTGTGTCTAAAAACGATTCTATTTTGTCTGTACTGCTCACTAGTTGCAGGCTATAGCTTTGTCGGCCCATATCTAAAATAACACCCTGAAACACATCAACTACGCGGGTAACCGCTGCACGAGTCGTCTCGTCTTGAGCAAATACCTTAACAAGCAATAACTCTCGCTCAATGTGACTCATTTCTGTTAAATCGATAATTTTAAGCACGTCGACTAATTTGTTAACTTGTTTTGTGATCTGCTCAACCACTCTGTCATCACCCATGGTGGTAATGGTAATACGTGATAACGACTGATCATCAGTTGTGCCAACAGTTAGGCTGTCAATGTTGTATGCACGTTGTGAAAAAAGCCCAACAATACGCGACAGTGCACCTGGTTCGTTTTCCAGTAAAATAGATAAAATACGACGCATTATGCTTTTACTCCTTTACGTAACCACATCTCATCAATGCCACCTAACTTGATTTGCATTGGGTATACATGTTCTTTCTCGTCTACAAGAATATCTAAAAAGACTAAACGATCGTTTATGCTCATAGCTTTATCGATTGCAGGTTGTAACTCATCAAGTGTGTTTACTTTAATACCCACATGCCCGTAGCTTTCAACCAACTTAACAAAATCAGGCAGCGAGTCCATGTAAGATGATGAATGACGACCGCCGTAAACCATATCTTGCCATTGGCGTACCATACCTAAAGAGCGGTTATTGAGTGATACAACTTTTACCGCTAGGTTGTACTGCAAGCAGGTAGATAGCTCTTGAATATTCATTTGAATAGAGCCATCACCCGTAATACATACAGATTCTTTATCAGGAAAGGCTAATTTTACGCCCATAGCAGCAGGTAAGCCAAAGCCCATAGTGCCTAGGCCGCCTGAATTTATCCACTGACGAGGATGCTTAAATGGGTAATATTGTGCTGCAAACATTTGGTGCTGACCAACGTCAGAACTTACGTAAGCATCGCCATTAGTGGCTTTATAAACAGCTTCAATAACGGCTTGTGGCTTAATTTTGTCGCCATCAGTGTTGTAGCTTAAACATTTTTGTTCACGCCAGCTGATAATCTGGCGCCACCAATCTTCTTGCGCGCTGCGATCTATTTTAATTGGGCTTTTATCAATACCCGTTTGTAGTTGTTCAAGTACGGTTGCTAAACAACCTACAACTGGTATGTGTGCTTTGATTGTTTTTGAAATTGAAGTTGGGTCAACATCAACATGAACAATTGTGGCATTTGGACAAAACTTTTTAACGTTATTAGTTACCCTGTCATCAAATCGTGCACCAAGCGCTAAAATCACATCGGCGTTTGCCATTGCTTTGTTAGCCTCAAGCGTACCGTGCATGCCTAGCATACCTACAAAGTTTGGATGTACACCTGATATGCCGCCAAGCCCCATTAGTGTATTGGTAATGGGTGCATTTAACGATTCAACTAGATGCGTTAATTGCTCTGACGTATTTGAAATAACAATACCACCGCCAGAATAGATAACCAGTTTTTTGGCCTCTAGAATAGTTGTTACCGCTTTACGAATTTGTTTTGAATGCCCTTTAGTATTAGGGCTGTATGTTCTTAGCTCTGTTGTTTTAGGAAATTCGTATTCAAACTTTATAGCAGGGTTAAGCATATCTTTAGGAAGCTCAACTACAACAGGTCCAGGACGACCTGTACTGGCTATGTAAAAGGCTTTAGCTAAGATTGTTGGGATTTCTTTAGCACTTCTACAGTTAAAGCTGTGTTTAACTATAGGGCGAGAACAGCCAACAATATCAGTTTCTTGGAATGCATCGTCACCAATTAAATTTGTAGGTACTTGGCCTGACAATACAACCATAGGAATTGAATCCATGTAGGCCGTTGCAATACCCGTTATACAGTTTGTAGCGCCAGGGCCTGAGGTTGCAAGTACAACACCAACGTCTCCAGTAGCACGAGCATAACCATCAGCCATATGTGTGGCAGCTTGTTCATGACGTACTAATATATGCTCAATATCATCTTGCTGAAAAAGTGCATCATATAAGTCTAAAACCGAACCACCGGGGTAGCCAAATATGTATTTTACCTTTAACTCTTTTAATGCCTGAACTACTAGTTCAGAGCCATTATATTCTTGTTTGCTCATCCTCATTCCTCTGTGCGCTTTTTTTATGCATAAAAAAACCCCCGCGTAGTGCGAGGGTTTTTAAAAAGCAGTATCACCTTTTAATACATCCCCGCTGGGCTTATAACTAAGACCAGTACGAGTACGACTAAAAGGTTAATTTGTGTGTTCATAGTTTTTACTCTACTTAGCAAAACACTGCTTTTAAATTAAAAATTCTGTATAGGTTTATTTTTAAGGGTTTTGAACCCTTATGTCAACCTTGAAAGTGGTTTTTTGCATTTTAAATTCGTTTTGTAGCTTTTTTTAATTTAAATCTTCAGAAATACTGTATTTAACTGAGTTAACTAGCAGAAATTATGCGTTTTAGGTTGTGTGTTTGATTTTAGTTATAAAAGAGTGTGACAGACCATTAACCTTTATTGCACATGTTAACTATATGTTTTTATCGCATGTTTAAATTTCTATTATTAGGTATGATTACTACATAATTATGTTTGAGGAAAAAACAGTGAAAAAAGTGACGTTAATTGCGCTTTTAACTACGCTATTAAGCCCTATGGTAGCGGCTAATAATTTAAGCCCGCATGATGTTGGTATAACTAACGAAGAACGTATTTTATATTGGCTTAAAAAAAGAGACCAAATATCCTCTAGTGAGTTAGATAGTTCATTTAAGTCATATATGAGTAACAAAGAAGTTGCCAATCACTCAATTAAAAATGGCTTTAGGCAATTTAAATCCTCCTCTACGGATTTTTCAAACACAAATAAACAACAAGCCGCTTTTTCAACGTCGCTAGTGCCTGATCAAAGCGTTAATGATGTAAAAGTGTTAGCTATCTTAATTGATTTTCCTGACCTCAAACATGACGATAATCGACTTGTAGAGCAAGACACAGACATGTTTTACGCTGATTATTCAACTGAACACTATCAGCAAATGCTTTTTAATACTCAAGGTTATGCGGGCCCTGATGGACAAAGCTTATCAACGGCTGCAGATTATTATAAAGCAGCATCTGGTAATAGCTTAAACTTTAACGGGCAGGTATATGGCTGGGTAACCGCTGATAGCAATGCAAAAATATATGGTGAACGCCAAGGCAGTACGCGTGATAAAAATGCGCCCGCTTTAGTCAAAGAGGCTGTGGAGAAGGCGGTTGCAAAGTTTAATATTAATTTAGCTGATTATGATTTAACTGATTTAGATGATGTTGATGGCGATGGCATCCTCAACGAGCCTAATGGAATTATTGATCATGTAATGATTTTTCATTCAAGTATTGGTGAGGAGTCAGGTGGCGGTTACCTAAGCACCGACGCTATTTGGTCGCACCGCTACTATGTATTTGATGAAAATAGTGGGCCGAGCGAGATTGCAGGCAGCAGTATTAAACTCTTTGGTTACACAATTAATCCAATTGATGCTGGGATTGGCGTGGTGGTACATGAGTTTGGGCATGACTTGGGATTATTAGATGAATACGACTTACAATCTAACACGGTAGGTGAGCCTGTTGCGTCTTGGTCAGTTATGTCGACAGGAAGTTGGGCAGGTTCGCCACGAGGTTCAGAGCCTGTTATGTTTAGTCCTTATGCGCTTGAATATTTACAAAATCGATACCAGGGTAATTGGGTTAATCAGCTCACGCTTGATATGGATGAGATAGATGCTAACGCACAGCAAACATTAATTAATACTGCGAGTAATTCACAACTACAAAGCCAAATAAAAATAACACTGCCATCTCGACTCGAAAAATTTAAAACGCCAGTAGAAGGCGATTTTCAATACTATTCAAATACGGGCGACAATGTTAGTAACAGCTTAGTTAATACAGTAACGCTACCAAACACAACTGAGGCACTTACTTTAAGCTTTATTGCTTATTACAGTATTGAGCGCGACTATGATTTAGTACAGGTAAAAGTAAATGGGGAGCCTATTGCTAGTAATTATACGCAAGCAATAAACCCATACTATGGTGACATTGGTCCGTATATATCAGGTGATTCATTTTTTAATAGTGATGCTAAGCAGCCTAACGGCTATTTAACTCATAAGTTTGATTTATCAGCTTATGCTGGGCAAATCATTGATCTAAAAATTGAATACATAACAGATGCGAACACACATTATTATGGTTTTGTTGTGGATGATATGCGTATTGTGCAAAGTGATACTTTAATTTGGCAAAATAATGCACAAGATCAAATTAACACCGAGTTTAATGGCTTTGAAAAAATAGGTAGTTACACATATGCATCGCCATCACATTACTATTTACAATTGCGTTCATACACAGGCGTTGATAGTAGTTTGCAAGCAGAGCAGTACTCACCGGGATTATTATTGTGGTATAGCAATGAATCTCAAGCAGATAACAACACGACAGAGCATCCAGGTAGTGGTTTTGCATTAGTGGTAGATGCTGATCAGCGCTCTATAAATAAAGGCAGTACGCAAACTCCGGCTGCTTCAGCAATTCAAATTCGTGATGCTGCTTTTAGTTTATATCCACAGCGAGCTGGATTAGGTGATGATGATTTATCAGCTATTACAGAATTTACTGATAAAACCGACTATAGCTTTTCAGCGCAACAGTCATCGGGCGTTGCCCTTCCACAGGTTGGCTTTGGGTTTAATATTATAAGCCAGTCAGCTGATAGTGAAGATATAGAAGTAGAGCTTAATTACGATGTTACTAAAGGTATTAATTTTACCAAAACAGGTTTAATCGTTAATTTTAATGTAGAAGGTTTTGCACTCACGCCAGCGGATAAATTCACGTGGAATTTTGACGATGGTAGCTCAAGCACAGAGTTAACGCCTACTCATGAATACCAAGACTATGGCACCTATAGCGTTGAGTTTATGGCAAGTAATGATACTTCACAGCAAGTAGCTGTAGCTCAAGTTACATTAGCTGAGCCATTATCTGTAAATGAAATTGAATATGAAATAAACCAAGGAATATTAACAGCTCAAGCTTCGTTTACAGGTGGAGTCGCACCGTATACTTATAATTGGCAGCTAGGGGATGGAAGTACTTTAACGACGCAATCGCTCACTTATAATTATTTATACTCTGGTGATTACCAAGTAACGCTTACAGTGACAGATAACGAAGGCACGGAGCAAACTAAAGCGGTTGATGTAACGGCAACTGTTCCGCTTAGCATAGACGCAAACGTTACAGTAAATGATTTAAGCGCTCAATTTAATGCGCAAGTAACCGGCGGCTTTAATAGTTATACTTACAGTTGGGATTTTGGTGATGGCAGTGCGGTATCAAACTTACAAAACCCAAGGCATACTTATCAAACTGACGGGGCATTTAGTGTAACGTTGAATGTTACTGACACTCAAACAAATGACACTTTTGCTAAAGAGTTATCTCTTACAGTGCAAAAGCAACAAAGTAGTTCTGGTTCAAGTGGCGGATCATTGGCAGGTTTATTAGGATTACTACTGTTAAGTTTATTTAGGTTCAATACTAACTATATAAGCAGGTTGGTATAAGCTTAATTAACAAATAAAAAAAGCCCGCTAAATTAGCGGGCTATTTAAATTAATAACAAATATTAATTATAAACGGTCAATTACTGATTGAGTGAAATCAGTTGTACCGTGGCTGCCGCCTAAATCGCGAGTTGTACGGTCGCCTGATTTAATTACATCAGCAACAGCACTACGAATACGCTCTGCTGTATCGCCCATATCTAAATGCTCAAGCATTTGGATAGACGCTAAAATTACAGATGTTGGGTTAGCTAGGTTTTTGCCAGCAATATCTGGTGCACTACCGTGTACAGCTTCAAAAATTGCAGCGTCTTCACCAATGTTAGCACCTGGAGCCATACCTAAACCGCCAACTAAACCAGCACAAAGGTCAGATAAAATATCACCAAATAAGTTAGTCGTAACAATTACGTCAAACTCTTCAGGTGTCATTACCAGTTTCATACACGTTGCATCAACAATCATTTCATTTGATTCAATTTGTGGGTAACGCTCAGCTACTTCACGTGCTACTTTTAAGAACAAACCAGATGTTGATTTTAAAATGTTAGCTTTATGAACAGCAGTTACTTTTTTACGACCTTCACGTACCGCTAGCTCATATGCAAAAGTTACGATTTTTTCTGCGCCTTCACGCGTAATTATCGATTTTGCTTCTGCTTCATTACCGTCTTCACTTACTATTTGGCCTGCACCTGAGTACATACCTTGCGTATTTTCACGAATAGTAATGATATCAATATCGTCGTAACGCGCTTTAGTGCCAACAAATGATTTAACAGGGCGTACGTTAGCGTATAAACCAAATTGCTTACGAAGTGTTACGTTAATAGACGTAAAACCTTCACCTACAGGCGTTGTTAATGGGCCTTTAAGAGTGATTTTGTTTCTAGCTATTGTATCAACCGTGTCTTGTGGAAGTAACTCACCTGTTTTTTCAAGTGCAGCTAGGCCAGCATCAACAAATTCATAATCAAAGTCGCAACCTGCGGCTTTTAATATTTCAAGTGCTGAGTCGATAATGCTCGGACCGATGCCGTCGCCTTTGATCACTGTGATGGTTTGTTTGGCCATTGACTTTTCCTTTAAAGAGTTTGATTTGCACATAAATTATTACCCTGAGAGAGTAATCGCTTGTTAGATCATTTATGTGAACGTGCTTGAAAATTTAAGGGCGCATTTATATCAACTTATCACCCATTTTGCTAGTTTATACAAGAAATACTGGGTATACACCAAAGTTATAATGGGTATAAAGACGTTAAATAGGGTCCCATAAATTAAATACTATTAAATAACGCGAGAGATTCTAATTTTTGATTAAAATCAGTTGGGTTTTGCCAATTTAGTATTTTCAGCTGTTCGTTTAATGTTTGCAGTTGCCACGCTGTTAGCGCAAGTTCTGGTTTAAAAACACTCTGTGCAACAATTTTAAGTGTGATCCAGAGTTTATGAGAATCAGTTAAGTGTTTTTTAGGTGTTTGCTCTGCTTCTAAAAGTGCCGTTGTCCATGGGTTGTCACTTAATAAATGAGTAAGCTGTTGCGTTAGTTGCTCGTTATTAATTGAATCCACACCAAAAAATGAGCAAATAGGGGCACTCAATGTTTTATTTGGTGTGTCGTCAATCAGCGTTTTACGAGAAAGCTGTGTACTGCATTGCGTTAATAAAAAATGAGCATAAGCATATAAAGGTAATGTAATGTGTTCAAACTGGTCATGTTTATTTTTACTAACTAATAAGGCCATTATTTTCACTAAGCCATTTAATCTGTTAGTAACGTAGGCTTGCAGAGGGTGTGGGGTGACATTAACTAATTGCTCAAAAACAACTCTTTGAATTATCGCAGGCGCATTATAATAACCGACCATCGATAAACTATGCTTTAAGTCTTTAGCGGCCTGATGCTCCTTATTATAAGGTTTTACTGCCTCACATAAATTAGCAACTACCTGAGGGTGAGCCGCCATTAGCTGGCTTAGCCCTTTATAGCTATATTCGTGCTGTGACTTAATATTACTTATTAGTTCAAGTAAAGACTGTGCTTTATCAACGTCAACCACACTTTTTGACTTAACATGTTCACTGTTAAACACTTTGAAGCTAATGGTTTTATCAGCGCAATGCCATTGTTTTGAGTTGTCGTTAAGCGTTGCTTTAACGCTAAACCAAGCCAATTTATTTGGATTAGCGGTACTAATTAAAATATGTTTTTGCTGCGCATCAGTCGCTAAATAAATCATGGTTTGCTCGGCATAAAAAACGCGGCTTCCCGGTAATAGTGGCCCCAAATGGGCTATAAGTGATTTGATTAGCTGCAGTGCAAACAAATTTGGTGTGCGAATGTACAAGTCAGTAAGTGCTTTAAATAAACTCATGTGTTTATTAGCCGTATTACTAGTAATGTTCATACTAATAATATTTGCTAAAGCAATTAGTGTTATGCCCCCATCGTAAAGCATTATTTTAGGAGCACTTACCAATGCTTGTTTATATTTACTTAACTTAGCTAATAATTGCGTAACGGGTTTGGCAGAATCGCCACTGGATAACATTACTTTAGCAGCTAACTGATGACGCATTTTCCATATGTTTTTATCAGAGTCTTGAAAAGGTGTTTGCTCACAGAGCTTGTTTAATTGCGCTCCAACACATAAATGCTCAATGAGTGAAGCCGCTATGTATAGCTCGCTTAGGGCATTGTTATAGTGTTGAGATTTACAAAGTGCAGCGGTTATTACACTCTGACTAACAACTAAGTTGGTGGCATAAGAATAATTAGGATTATAAAGTGTTAAACGAGCTTGTAATGCGAATGGCTGTTCGCTATAGAGCACTCTATATTGCTCAGCTAGCTTACTTGCCATGGGGTATAAGGCTGTCCATTTTTGTTTATTGTTATAATAGCTTAAAAACAGCTGCGTATTATTAAGCAGCTGCTCTAAAGTAGTTGAAACAGCTTCATCCATTAAACCTTCACCTAGTTTTGTTCTTGATATTTATTATATGCACTAGGACCCCATAAAAATAGCTGCCCATTTTTAAATAATAACCCAGTACATTCATCAATAGTGGTTATACCGTCAGATGTTTTATGCTGTGTACGGTAAAAAACAATCTGAAATACCTGTTCACCATCTCGTTTGGCATAAGTAAGGTCGGGGCTGCCTAAATAATCAAGCACAGTATTTAGTGTTGTTGGCTGCTCAAGTGATAGTTTTTCGATATAACGTTTATTGAAAGCCTCTCGGTCTTGCCAAATCATAGCCTGAGGATCATCTTTATAAAAGGTGATCACCAACGCTGCTATCAATGCATATAGCCCTAAACCTAAGATTAAATATCGGATAAATTTTTTCAATATGGTTTACTCTAACTCCGGTAACTAATAAATAGTATACGTTTTGTAATGTTTAGAGGCTATTAACTTGCGATTAATTAAGCCTTAACTGCTTTAAACTAAAGCCTAAATTTATATCGGTGCGTAAACTAACCAAGTGCTTTGAGATTACGTACATATCCATATTAGCGGCTAACTTTGCTTTAATACTCGGGCTTAGAGACTCATCTTCGGCCGCATGCTCAATTGAATTATAGTTATTAACTATTTGCTGCGCAGACTTAGTGCCTATTCCTTTTACTCCCGGAATATCATTTGTTTTATCACCAGCCAAAGCCCAAAAATCAACGAGCTTATTTTGCTCAACACCAAAACGCTCTTTTATACTTGTCTCATCTAAATAGAGTTTTTTAAAATAATCATAAACTGTAATGTAGGGGCCTATATAGGGTAAAAAGCCTTTATCAGTAGAGACAACAGTATTAGCTATTTGATTATTTGATGCCTTAAACGCAAGCGTTGCAATAATGTCATCGGCTTCATCGTTAATAGGCTCAAATACAACAATACCGGTTTCTTCTATTGCGGTTTTAAAGTGCTCTAAGGCATCTTTTAGCACTTGAGGCATTGGGGCACGGGAGTGTTTGTAGTCTTTATAAAAATGATAACGCCAGCTTTTGTCACCATCAAATACCGCAATCGCATGGGTTGCATTACTTGTATCTAAAAGCTTTTTACACGCATGAGCTACACGTGCACAGCACGTTTGTATCATTTGCTCATCACTGTGATGTTTTTGATTAGCGTCAACGGCGTAAATGCGCCTAATTAAATTAAGCGCATCAATAAGAAGTAAATGGGGTTTCAAACTATAAAACTCATGCTTTTATTTTGTAACACGGAATGTATTTGCTGCCAGGGAGTTTCATACGGCCTTGATCAACAAATGCTTGTAATAACGTATCCATATTTTCCATAAGGGCAGGCTCGCCACTTAAAATGTATGGACCGTTTTGCTTAATGGCTTTAACGCCTTCGTCTTTTACATTTCCAGCTACAATACCTGAAAAAGCTCTGCGTAAATTAGCCGCTAATAACTGCTTTGGTTGATCAAGATGTAAATCAAGACTTGCCATATTTTCGTGTGTTGGTGCAAAAGGTTGTTGAAAATCGTTATCGATTTTTAACGTCCAGTTAAAGTAGTAGGCATCGCCTTCACTTTTACGGTAATCACGAACATTGGCCATAGCCGATCTTAGCTTTTGCCCAACTAACTCAGGATTATCAATAATAACTTCAAACTTATCTAATGCTTCTTTACCAAGCGTCATTTCAACAAATTCACACAGCTCTTTAAAGTACGCTTCACTTTCTTTAGGGCCAGTTAAAATAACAGGCAAACATTGTTTGGTGTTATCTGGATGAAGTAATATCCCTAATAAATATAGCAATTCTTCAGCAGTACCTGCGCCTCCAGGAAAAATGATAATAGCGTGAGCTGTTCTTATAAAAGCTTCAAGGCGCTTTTCAATGTCAGGTAAAATAACTAATTCGTTAACAATAGGGTTTGGTGGCTCTGCAGCAATAATGCTTGGCTCTGTTAGGCCTAAGTAACGGTTATTGGTATTGCGCTGTTTTGCATGGCCAATAGTGGCACCTTTCATTGGGCCTTTCATGGCACCAGGGCCACAACCAGTACAAATATTTAATCCACGTAAGCCAAGCTCGTAACCTACTTGTTTTGTGTATTTATATTCAACTTCGTTTATTGAGTGTCCGCCCCAGCATACAACCATACTTGGTTCGCTATTAACACGCAAAGCACCTGCATTTCTGAGCATATCGAACACCATATGAGTAATGGCTTTTTGCTCTTTTAAATCTTTTTCGTATTTTTGACAAATAAACAAAATATCGCGAATAACAGAAAATATATGCTCGTGAATTCCGGTAATTATTTCGCCATCAACAAATGCGGTTTCGGGTGGGTTTTCAAGCTCAATTTTAATACCTCGTTCGCGGCTTACTAAACGAATATCAAAATCTTTGTATTTGTCGTATATATCGCTACTTTCGTCGGTATGGCTACCTACATTAAGCACTGCTAGTACGCAGTTTCTAAATAACTTATAACGCTCACTAGCAGAAGATTGCTCTAATAAATCAACTTCTAATTGCGACAGTAAATCTAAAACCCCAGTTGGGTTTAACTGTATTAACATAGACGTTCTCCTTACTGCTAAATCGTAAAAAACTACTTGTCATAAAATCTATAATGGCTATGACATTATTTACTGGTACAAAGTCTATCTCGTCCTGAGTTTTTGGCCTCGTAAAGAGCATCATCTGCTCTATCAAATGCCTTTAACAGAGTATCGCCTTTTTTAAACTGAGTTGCACCTACCGAGATAGTGATCTCAATTTGTTTTTCTCTAAATTTAAAAGGTATATTTTTAATTACCTTTCTTACTTTATCCAGAGGTAATGTTGCGTTTTCTAGCGATACACCTGGCATTAACAATACAAATTCTTCACCGCCGTAACGCGCTATAAAATCGGACTTTCTTACCGATTTTTGCAACGCTTTTGATATAACCTGTAAGGTAATGTCACCTGCGGTGTGGCCAAATCTATCATTGATAGATTTAAAGTGGTCAACATCAATAACCGCAAGCGTAACATCTGATGGCTGCACATTAAACAAATGCATTTCGTGATTGTAACGTTCATCAAATGCAGCTCGGTTAGGCAGTTTTGTAAGCCCATCAAGTAAACTTTTAAAGCGCTGTTCGTTTAAGCGTTTTTTATACGTTGTTAACTTATCTTCTAAAGTAACAATTCGTTTGTTTATTTCACTAAAGCTAGTGCTAAGCATTTCTCTATCTTTTCGTTCTAACTTTTCTTTTGCTAGAAAATCTTCGCTTAGTGATTTTAATTCGTTATCTACGAGTTCTTTTAAAGATGAGATTGACGTTGCTTTTTGTGTTTGTTCGTTGAGGTTTTTAATTTTTAGTTCAATGCTTTTATTCAACGAATCAAACTCAATACTCATCGATTCTGAGTGTCTACTAGTAGAGACAATAGAATTATGTAGATCTTCGAGGGTTTGATTTAATGAAACTAAAAAGCTTTGTGCAGATTTGCGCTCTTTGCTAATGTTTTTTACTACAACTTCAATTATGTTAATCGCAACATCGAGTAATGCGTCGATTGTGTCACTTTCTGTAATATTATTTTTTATACTATTAATTTGTAGTGTAGCTTCTTCTTCAAGTATAAGTTCGTTAGCTAGCTCAAGTAGTTTTTTTGCACGAGCCTGTTTTACAGGGCCCTGATTATCGGCTTNNNNGCTTGAGGGTCTTGCTTAGTTAGCAATGCTTCATGATAAAAGAGAATAAGTTGATCAAGTAGCGGAATATAACCATGGGTTGATTGAACGTTATTAATCTCTTGATCGAGTAAATTTCTCAGGGCTCTGCGAGTATCGTCTGGTAAACCTTTAGTTTTTTGTAACTGTTTACCTGCATTTTGTACACTGTTGAATAAATCACGTTGCTGAGCTTGCTGAATCGATTCTTGATTTTTAAGTAATATCAAAGTTTCACTAACAAGGGGAGAGAGGTCTTCAAAGCTCATACCTTTATTGAGTGCACTTCTAAATTTAGCAAGGCGATTATCTAACTCAATATCAAGCCCTTTACAGCTTAGCGAAAGTTTAGCTGCAAAGTCGCACAAAATATCCACTTGATGTTTGCGTGCACTCTCAATAGCCATACGAGCATCAATTGCTTGTTTGAGTTTTTTATCTGTTGGATTAGATCTTTCAGACACCTAAGCGTACCGCCATCAAATTAATTTTATTATCTTCAGTTTACAACAAATTTTTATTATGTGTAGTTATCTAGTAAAAAACTTAGAAATTTTAATAAGCTACTACGTATAAACTCGTATACGGGGCAATTTGTCGTATTTAATTCACTTTTAAATAGGGGCTTGCTAGTCTTGCAGGCAATTAAGTTTCCACTAAGAGTCTCTATGAAAAAGTTATTAGCCCTATCTATTTTAGCTGCATGTTCAGCACCTGTATTTGCCGATGTAAATTATTCTTTAGAAATCTCACAACCACAACATCATTTAGGCGATGTAAGTGTTGAGTTTCCAAAAACAGCGCAAGCACATCTTGATATAAAACTTCCTGCATGGCGAACGGGTCGCTATGAAATGCTAAACCTTGCCAATGGCATTCGTTATTTCAAAGCTAAAGATGAAGATGGCAAAGAGTTAAAATGGGAAAAAATTGATCACAGTACATGGCGTGTACACCTTAATGAGCCAACAGAAGTTAATGTTGACTACCAGGTGTATGCAAATGAGCTTGGTAAGCGCGCTCGCCACATTGACGACAGCCACGCATTTATAGATGCATCAGGCTTTTTTATGTTTAGTGAATCATTTCGACAAGAGCCAGTAACCGTTAATTTAGAGGTGCCTAAAAAGTGGCGATCTGTATCGGGTATGGATAATTTAAAAGGCAAAAATTCATTTAAAGCAGCAGATTACGACGTACTTGTTGATTCACCAATCGAAACGGGTATTAACCAACTACACACATTTGAAGTAGATGGCCGTGAATACGATTTAGTTATATGGGGCGATGGTAACTACGATGTAGAGCAAATGCTTACCGATCTTAAAAAATTAGTTGCCACTGGTAATGTAATTTGGGATGGCTATCCGTATGAACGTTATGTATTTATGGTACATGCTACGTCGGGTGCTGGTGGTGCAACAGAGCATTTAAACTCAACAATTATTCAACGTCCACGCGATAGATTTGGTAGCCGCGAAGATTACCTAGCCTTTATTAGCACCGCTGCGCATGAGTTTGTTCATACTTGGAATGTTAAAGCATACCGCCCTCAAGGTTTAGTGCCGTACGATTACACTAATATGAATTACTCTAAACTGCTTTGGATTGCAGAGGGTTCAACAAGTTATTTTGAAGATCATTTAATGGTTCGCTCTGGTATTGAAACCACAGATGAATTTTTTAAAGTGATGAGTAAAACCATTAATCGTCATTTACAAACCCCAGGCCGTGAAGTGCAAAGCGCAAGCGAAACAAGCTTTGATAAATGGATTAACCAAGGTGGCGATCATGCACGTAACTACAGCACTAATATTTATTCAGAAGGTTCATTACTTTCATTAGTTTTAGATATCGACTTGCTAGAAAAAAGCCAAGGTAAAATAAGCTATCGCGACGTACACAAAGCACTTTATAACAATCATAAAATGCCAGCTGGTTTTACAGATATAGATGTACTTAATATCTTAAAAGATTTAACAGGGCGTGATTACTCAAGCTGGTGGCAAGAAAATGTTGAGTCGCCTGCAAGTATTAACTTTGACGACTTACTTACTAAAGTAGGCTTGAAATTTGAACGTCCTGAAAAAGCAAAAGCGCTTGCAAGCATTGATGCTACCGCTAAAAACACAGGCGAGTTACTTACGTTAAGTTACGTTCGCCGTGGTGGCAGTGCGTGGAAAGCAGGTTTAACTACCGATGATAAAATTGTCGCTATAAACAAACATCACGTAGGTAAAGATTTAAAAACCAGCTTAGAAACGTTTAAAAAAGGCGATAAAGTAACCATTGACTATCTTCGTCGCGATGCTCTTGAAAGCTTAACATTAGTATTATCAGAAGATTTTGATAAGCCTAAAAAAGTAGTTGCTGATAAAGAGGCAACGCCTGAGCAAAAAGCACTATTCAAAGCATGGATTGGCGTGGAACATCCAAATGATGTGACAAAAAAATAAATTCAGTTTTTATAGCGTTTAAATATAGTTAACAATTATTAAAAAAGAGCTTCGGCTCTTTTTTTGTTTTGTATAATGGCGTATATAATGTACATGGAAATTTAATATTAAAATTAATTATTATTTAGTATTTCTCTATTATTAAATAAAATTATTTATGGATATAGCCTCAAATGAAATTAGATAACCCGACTTCAAACTTAACCCATCAATTTGTAATTAACGACTATTTGCATCAGTTATTTGATGCGGTAAATGTTATTTCTGTTCAAGGTTATGACAATGAACGTCGTGTTATTTATTGGAATGAAGGCAGTGAGCGACTTTATGGATATACCAAAGAAGAAGCCATAGGACAAAAAATAGAAGACCTTATAATTCCAGAGCCAATGTGTGAATTAGTTATTAACGCACATAGTGATTGGGTAAAAAAAGATATAGAAATTCCAGCATCTGAAATTATCTTACAAGACAAGAATGGAAACAATGTATCGGTTTTTTCCAGCCATGTTATGTTTACAAATCAATATAATACAAAACAAATGTACTGTATTGATATTGATTTATCTGAGGTTAAAAAGGCACAAGCAGATGCGTCATTTAATGAGCATATGCTAAAAACTATTTTTGGAGCAATTCCTGACTTATTTTTCTTGATGGAAAATGATGGAACTATTATTGAGTATCATGCCAGTAATGAGACCGATCTCTACACCAAGCCAAAGCAATTTATTGGTAAAAAAATGGGTGATGTACTCCCTCAAGATGTAGCCAAAAAATTTGAAACCTATATCAGCCTTGTATTAGAAAAAGAGCAGATGATGAGCTTTAAATACGAGCTAGCTTTGCCCCATGGGCTCGTTTTTTTTGAAGCAAGAATAAATAAAATAACAGAACATAACCAGTTAATGGTTATTATTCGAGATATTACAGAACAGCATAAATCAGATGAAATAATTAGACATCAAGCGTATTACGATAGTCTAACTTTACTCCCAAATCGTTTTTTAGCACTTGATCGTTTGTCGCAATTACTTATTGAAGCACAAAGAAATAACGAGAAAGCGGCAGTACTGTTTTTGGATTTAGATGATTTTAAAAAAATAAATGACTCTTTAGGCCATGAAACAGGAGACAAACTTTTAATTGAATCAGCGCAAAGGCTGCAAGAGGCACTGCGAAAAGACGACACGGTAGGGCGCCTAGGTGGAGATGAGTTTATCGTATTACTACGAGGTATAACTGATCACCATGCAGCGCTAAAAATTACTGAAAAACTGGTCAATAACTTTAGAGCCCCTTTTAAAATTGAGGGCCGGGGACATATACTAACAGCGAGTATTGGTGTAGCCATATACCCAGAAAATGGTACAACCGTTGCTGATTTATTACGAAATGCTGACACTGCAATGTATCAAGCAAAATCATATGGTCGTAATACTTATTCATTTTTTACTAAAAAGATGAACGTAATTATTCAGCGCCGACTAGTAATAGAAGAGCAGATGCGTGGCGCCCTTGAGCGTAATGAATTTGAGTTATTCTACCAGCCCCAATTTGACGCCAAAAATAAACACATCATTGGTGCAGAAGCGTTATTACGCTGGCATAACCCTGTGCTAGGTAATGTAACACCCGATGAGTTTATACCTATTGCCGAAAATACAGGATTAATTGTACCTATTGGCAAGTTTGTAATTAGCCAAGCATTACACTTTTTAAACACATGGCAAAGTACCTGTAAACGCCAACAAAAATATACAATGGCTGTTAACTTATCTCCTCGCCAATTTAGAGACGTAGGGTTGCTCAGTTTCATTCAAAACTCATTGAGTGAAACAAACGTAAATCCCGAAAGTTTAGAGCTTGAAATAACTGAAGGTGTATTGATGAGTTGCCACACTAATGTTGTTGATATACTGACTGAAATTACTGCATTAGGCATTAACTTATCAATGGATGACTTTGGTACAGGTTATTCATCATTAAGTTATTTGAGAGAATACCCTTTTAATGTACTCAAAATAGATAGAAGTTTTATTGACGGTATTGTATTAAACAATGAAGACTGTAATCTCGTAAAGGCAATTATTGCCATGTCGCACAGCTTAGGACTGACAGTGGTAGCCGAAGGTGTAGAAACAAAAGAGCAGCATACTTTATTGAACGAATTGGGTTGTGATTTTATGCAAGGCTTCTATTTTAGTAAACCCATACCAGCAAAACAGTTTCTTGATTTTTCGATGAATTTTGATAAAAAGTAAGATTAAACACTCGATTGTAACAATTCATTGCACGGCTATTGACCTTATTGTCCCATCGCGAGTAACCTGTTATAGAAACAAATAAAAAGGATTCTATAATGCGTTTAAAACCTCTTGTAGCTACATTAGTAGCCACATTTTCTTTATCACTTTCAAGTAGTGCCATAGCCGACGAAGGCATGTGGCAACCACACCAACTTCCAGAGTTAGAATCAATTTTAAAAGCCAAAGGGCTTGAAATTGATGTTGAATCTATTTCTAAATTAACCGAATTCCCAATGAATGCGGTAATTAGCCTAGGTGGCTGTACAGCATCGTTTGTATCGCCTAAGGGTTTAGTTGTGTCAAACCATCACTGTGTTTATGGCTCGGTACAATACAACTCAACGCCTGAAAACAATATTTTAGAAAATGGCTTTTTAGCTAAAAGTCCTAAAGAAGATTTACCTGCAGCGCCGGGCTCACGCGTATATGTAACAAAAACGGTTACCAACGTAACAGATGAAGTAATTAAAGGTACTAACGAGTTAACAGCAAAAGCACGCTACGACGCACTCGAAAAAAATGAAAAAGCGCTAGTAGCCCAATGTGAAGCCGACGAAAGCTATCGTTGTAACGTGTATTCGTTTCATGGTGGTTTAGAGTTTTACCTAATTAAGTCACTTGAAATTAAAGACGTACGCTTAACTTATGCACCGGCAATGGGCGTAGGTAAATACGGCGGCGATATAGATAACTGGATGTGGCCGCGCCACACAGGCGACTTTGGTTTTTACCGCGCTTATGTAGGCAAAGATGGAAAACCTGCAGAGTACAGCGAAGACAACGTACCTTACGTACCTGACTCTTACCTAAAAGTAAGTGCCAAAGGCGTGCAAGAAGGCGACTTTGTAATGGTTACAGGCTACCCANCTAACCGCTACCGTATAGCAACAGAGGTAGATAACGTATTTAACGACAGCTACCCTAAAGCACGCGTTCATAACTCAAAATACGTGTCGCTTATTGAAGAAAATTCAGAAGACGGCAGTAAAGCGCGTATTGCTTACGAAAGCACCATTGCAGGTTATAACAACTATATTAAAAACTATGGTTCGATGATCGAAAGCTTCAAAAAAGGCACTATGCTTGAGCGCAAAAAACAGTTTGAGCAAGATCTAACACAATGGATCAATAGTGACGGTGAGCGTAAAGAGCAATACGGAAGCGTATTAGGTGAGCTATCTGAGCTAATTGCGCAATCACAAGAGCACAGTGAACGCGACCGTATGTTAGGTTATGTACATCGCTCACAAATGATCAGCACAGCACGACGTTTATACCGCTTAGCTTATGAAAAGCAAAAGCCAAATAGCGAACGTGAATCTGGTTATCAAGAGCGTGACTTACCTCGCATTAAAGCAGGGCTTGAGCGCATGACGCGCCGTTATGATAGCAAAGTAGACAAAGCTATTTTACTGCACTTTTTAGAACTGTATGCAGCACTTCCAAAAGAAGAGCGTTTTAGCGACGTTGATAACGTATTTAAAGTACAAAATGGGTTTGATAAAGCAACCCAAAGCGCGTTACTTGATAGCATGTATGAGCAGTCAAGACTCGATAATGCCACTGTTCGCAATTCATTATTTGAGCAATCGTTTAGCCAGCTAAATCAAAGCCAAGACCCATTTGTGCAGTACGCTAAAGCAATATTTAAAGTAATGAAAGCTGAGGAAGACAAATCAAAAGCACTTGCAGGTAAATTACAAGCCGCTCGCCCAGAGCTAATGAGCGCAATCATTGCGTTTAACAAAGCTAAAAACAAACCTGTGCCAATAGCACATTACGAGTAACCTATGGCACCGTAGGCGGCTACTCACCTCAAGATGGCTTGGTAGCAACACCTTTTACCTCGCTTGAAGGGTTACTAGCTAAAAACACTGATGTTGACCCATTTAATGCACCTAAAAAGCTACAAGAGCAAATTAAAGCCAAGCTTTACGGTGATTACACGGGTGGCATGAATACAGTACCAGTAAACTTTTTATCAAATGTAGACACTACCGGTGGTAACTCAGGTTCGCCAACACTTAACGGCAAAGCAGAGCTTGTTGGTTTACTGTTTGACGGTGTTTACGAAAGTATTATTGGTGACTGGGATTACAACCCAGAGCTTAATCGCTCAATCCACGTTGATTCGCGCTACATGCTGTGGGTAATGGATAAAGTAGATAATGCACAAAACTTGTTAGACGAAATGACAATCGTAAAATAAGTAATTAGTGAGATAAGAGAAGGGCGCTTACCGTAAAGGAAGCGCCTTTTTTGTTGGTGTTTGATTCGTTTATATATGACTGGTAAGTGCCATGATCGGATAATCGAAACCTTAGTCGCTTGTTAGGTGTTTTTATAAACTAGCTAGCTTTTACACTTTGTATGCAACTAGATGATAAAACTATTGGCTCCATACTATAACGAATACCAGCTATATCCATTTTACTTGGAAAACTATAAGCTTTTATCAACTCTAATGTATCCATATTTAACATAAATGTATATTCAATATTTTTAGCTGGATGAGTAGCTATGATATTAAAATATGGTGGTAGTTTTCCTCGAGTGTGATACCAAGAACTTGAAAATGATAATTCATTTTTAACGAAATATTTGGCGATGCACTTAGGGATTAGCAATTTGCGATTTGATATTTGCAAAGTTAAGCGTTGAACATTGAAATTTGCAGGTAAATATTTGTCAGGCAACCCTTTAAAATTACCGTTTGCTTCGAGTGTAATACCTGTATCTTTATGAGCAAAACTAAAGGAGCAAAAAAGAATTAAAAATAGTGACAAACTTAACCGCATTCTGAGAAACACCTAACGCCCGCATTTGCGGCTGGTTTGCGCGGAGCGTAAAACCAGTCCGACAACATGCGTTTGTTATATGCTTTATAGTGCAATTTATTTAGAGTTCATTTTTTCTTGCGCTTCTTTTGTATAAGTTACTAATGAGCCACCCGGAGAACCACTATTTACTGAGAATTGATTGATCGCAGTTAAGAGTATTTCTTTCTTAAATGCCACGTGGATGGCATTTGCTGTTCCATTGTTTATTCTGGCAGTCAAGGTATTTGGCCATCTGTGAGACAGCTCTTTCGGTGAATAGATTGTGTTATATCCAACATAAACGCAAATCAATGGTATCTGGTATAAATCAACAGCCTTTTCGATTTCGTATGACAACATGCTGCCCGTTTTTCTAGTGTCATCACTTAGTATGACAATGCAGTTTTTTGATGCAGCCAATCGTTCTCTGATCCTTGATTCTAATGTCCCCCGAAGACTTGTATCTCTTACTGCCGCAGTTTTGTCATGGCTGTTTACAAACTTAAAATCTATATTTTTTCCTACACTCCATGCCTGCATTGTTGCGTAATACTTAAAGTCAGACTCAGTAGGGTTTATCTTTCCTAGTCCATCAAAAGCGATATAGGTTCCAGTTCTGTTTGCCATGCTATTCCCCAAGTTACATAAATTTAAACATTAGTTATAATTCAAATTCCATTTTCTATGGTTTTGATATCCAGCAGATTTATGCTAGAAATTTTATCTTTGTGAATGACAATGCTTAATTTCGCTGGATGTTTAAATTTCATTTCACTCACCCTAAATGTCCAAAGCATTATCTTAAGTAATTCTTCGTCGCTGATATTTTTATGTTCTTTAATTCGAGTAATACCAGACCCAAATATTGGAACCGAAACACTTTTCTGAGAATAAACTCGGTTAACGCTATCCCAAAAATTTATTAAAAATTCCAGATACTCAGGCATACTAAGAACAGCTTTATTCTGACTATCAAATTTCGAAAAAGCCGTCAGTAGATAGTCACCTATAAGACAAGCCGTTCCTAATTTGAATTTTTTTGACTTTCCTATGCGTTTAACATCTCCATCTATTAGCTCGCCATCCTCAAATTGATAGTCTTCGATAATTTGCTCCAGTTCAGCCACTGATAAATTAGAGTGTTCATTGATGTATATTCCATTCAGTGAGTTCTTGGAAATAATCCTGTCGTCCACTTGAGTATCGAAATATTCGTTAAATGCTATCGCTTTAATGCCAGGCTGACTAAACAAGTCTCCTGTCAAAACTGATACTTTACTTCCATCAATTGAAAGATTCAGGTGTTGTAAATTATTGTATCGCCACCATAGAAAAACGTACAAACCGACAAAGAAAAGTACAACTGACAAACCGGCACAAGTTTTATACTTATCTGAGACATCAATAAAAATAAAAGCTATCGAGAAAATGGCCGATATCAGCGACAACTTTTTCAAGAACTCCTGCCATACGACCTTGTCTGTAATCTTAACTTTCAATCTATGCCCCCTTTCCTTGATCAATGAATTGGTCGCCCAATGCCTAGGGCATATAACGCCCGTATTAACAGACTAAAAATAGTTGGTTAAAATAAGCGACGCAGGAGCAAAAACCAACTGTTTTTTGTCCTAGTTGAATCGTCTTGTTAGGTTTTAGTTGCCACATAACTCTCACAATTCTCAGTGACTTTTGTAACTAATGCTTGGATATTATTTTCACAATACTTAATCTGATCAAGAACCCAAGGGTAGTGCTTAAAATGTTCAAACATACCGTATTCCCTTTGTGTTTCTTCTATCACAGGTTGAACCGGTAAAGAGGGAAAGTTTGGGATTATTTGAGTAAGCTCTTGTGGGATACTCTTAGGGCTTGATAGATCGGCAACAACAAATTTAGCTAGTGATGCCAAAGTAATGATAGTCTCGGTTACATCTCTATTGCTCGGACCTTCGAAATCAAAAAGCACAGGAAGATAACCTCTACCTTGTAATTCTGTTTTGATGGTATCAAGAACAGCTTTTCGTTCCTCAGTAAACCGACCTAAAATCAGAACGACTTTAGAAGTGATTGTGTCAATTACATCCCTGATTTTTGAGTTATTGACTAACAGTGAAATAACTTGAGCCATTTCGATAGTTGGAACTGTAATTGACGTTCCTTCTTCTTCAATTAAGATATTACTTTGGGTGCTACCATCTAAAATCAAATCCCAAGCAGATATACCGTAAACCCTAGCTTCGTTTATAACGGTACCTGTAAAGTCTGTTTTTACTAAACTCATATTACTTAATTTAGTAGAAATAAATTTTGAGCCTGAGAAGTTTGTCTCTTCAGCACTACAATATGAAAGATCTGAGTTTGTAAAATCACATTCATGGAATTCTGCAGAGCCTATTTTTGAAACCGCTAGGCTAGATTCTTCAAAACTACAGTTTTGAAAAAATGAGAAGCAAATATCTGAGAAGTTGAGCGTGCTACCAGCAAAAAAGCAACGTATAAAATAAGAGTTTCTTGCAGTAATGCGGTTTAGGTTCATGTGCGCTAGGTTGTAACCCGTAAATTCTGGCATATCATACATTTCTTTATATGTATGAACGTCTTTTTCAAAATCTATATCAGAAAGATCAGGGCTTAAATTAGGATTCTCTTCTCTCCAAGCATTCCATACTTGAGAGCCTTTTTTGAAGATTTCCACATGTTCGGCTATTGCCACAAAACTCTCCTAAAACCTAACACTTTAGTATTTATGCGACACGCAGTTTGTGTTGCATAATCGCTTGTTGGACTGAGGCGCTACCTGCTCGGTGTGTCAGAGTTGGTGTTGTTTATGCTATGGGAATTTGCTTTTTAGAGGCTCTAGCTAAATCAGCTAATTTAATAAGCTTACCTATTATAATTTAAGCTTTCCCTGCATTGCTCAGCGTTTATTATCTATTCATTAAACCGAATGTTTAACCGTTAAGCAAGGATATTTTTCGCTCGCACAGTCGCTATTAGCCTGAGCAATTAAGCAGGTTAACTTATTGATTTGATGCAGCAAGCAAGGCTGCTAACTCGTTCGCGCTATTTTATTTGTCGCCTCATCTAAATTCATCACACCAATAAATCGTAAGGTACCCGTCTTGCATGACTGGCAAGACCAATGGGGTATTAATCGTTCTTGCTCTACCTTCGGCTTCACCGCTTTGCATGGGGTTGCTGATACTTGAGCCTTTATTAACCCTAACTTTCGCTTGCGACACGCATTAGCTAAAAAGCCATAGTGACGAATGCGCATAAACCCTTTGGGCAATACATGTTGTAAGTAGCGCCGTAAAAATTCATCACAACTCAGAGTCATGACTTTATCGCGGTTGTTATCTGCATAATCGCGGTATTTAAAGCTCACTGTTTCTTCAGTCGCTGACACTAATCGCGATTCTGACATCACGCCTTTTCGGGTATAACGAGCAAGGTAACTAACTAGCTTTTCACTGTACGTTAAACAGGCTTTGCTATACACGCACCATTTGGTTGGTGTGCTTACCTTCGCGAATGAACTATCGCATTCATTGAGCGCCGCGAGCATTTTCCCTCTAAACACTGTTGATAATGCTTTAACGGGGTATAAATAGCCTTTTTCTATTTCATGCCAGTGCGCTTTATCAAGCGCGCCTGCGGGTATCAAGCAATGCAGGTGAATATGCTGACTTAAGTTCTGCCCCCACGTATGCAGTACGCTTGTCATGCCTAACTGGCCATGCCTCTTTCGTTTCGCAAATTTACCAGCGTTTGCCATGCGGCTTTAAATAAACAGTGATACAACGCGTTTGGGTTGTAGTGCGCAATGATATTTAACTCATGCGGGAGCGTAAAAACAAGGTGGAAATAGCGACACGATAATAAATCCTCTTGTTGTCTTTGCACCCATTTAGCCGTTGCCATACCTTGGCAACGTGGGCAATGCCGATCTCGACAGCTACATCCAATTTGTTGTACTTCACTACAGTTATCACATTGCCATGCTTGATAACCGAGCTGACCCGTTCTGCATGATTGAAGGTGTTGGCAGACTCGTAACTGCTGATAACTCATTATGTGGTGCTGCCGATAATTCCCAAGGCCAGAATTTAAAATATCAGCGAGGTGTAAGCCGCTCATTGGTTTCCCCAACTTGCGAGTAAATCAATACCACCATGCCCTAATTCAGGTAACCAGTGTAAGTAACTTTGCGTGGTTCTAATGTCACTGTGACCAAGCTGATGTTGAAGTTGATGAAGCGGCATCCCTAACTCAAGTTGATGTGTTGCATAAGCATGGCGTAATACATGTGGATTACAGTGCTTTAAACCACACATTTGTGCATGTTTTTTCAATGCCTTTCTGAAGCTTGAGGGTGACATGGGTTTATCCATTAACCATCGTGAATAAAACATCCAGCCCGTTGGGTGATACATTTTCCAATAGCAACGTAATTGATTTAGCACGCTATCTGATACAACAACATAGCGTGACTTATCTCCTTTACCATGTTCAATTAAAATGGTTTTACGCTGTCCATCGATGTCTTGCACTTTGATGCGCAGCAGTTCGCCAATACGCAAACCACATCCATAACACACCACTATCAATGTTTTTAAGCGCATATCCGTGCAACTTTCTATAAGTCGTCGAATATCATCACGCGATAAATAAGTAGGTGCCCGAGGTTTTGCTTTAGGCAAGGCTATGTCTAAGTTCAGTGGGCGGTGTAAAATATTCTTAAACAAAAACCAAATGCTGTTTATTTGTATTTTTTGACTCGCTCTGGAGAGCTTGCGAATGGCGGGATCTTTAAAAAAGATATTCAGCTCATCATCAGTAATTAAATTGAGTGGTTTATTAAAATAATGGCTGAGTTTAAGTAAATGCTCGCAATAACTTTTACAGGTACTTTGTGAATAACCACGGTAGGCTATTTCAGTTTTGACTTGTTCAATGAGTGTATTCATGACTTACCTCCAAATATGGGATAACCCCAAGGTAAGTGTGGCTCAAATGGTCAGAATAGGATCTCCGCGTAGCGGCTTAGTTCAACAA
>NZ_AUTP01000343.1:0-1840 GCF_000498075.1 Pseudoalteromonas sp. TAB23 | reverse complement strand
CAGCGCCACCGAAACAGGCGAGATTGACTTAACCGCACCAAGCCTTGTTATCACCGACAACGGTTTAGGCAACGACACCACGCCAACGATTGCAGGTACCAGCGATGCACCGCAAGGCAGTGAAGTAACCATTGTTGTCACCGACAGCAACGGCGCAGCGCAAACAATAAATGCCACCGTGCTTGCTAATGGTACGTGGTCAATTCCTGTACCGGTAGCACTTGCAGAAGGTGCATACACCGTAAGCGCGAGTGTTGAAGATGTGGCAGGCAANCCGCCACAGGCGCTGGTGAAATAGATACCATTGCACCGACCCTTGTACTTACCAGCCCAGGCTCAAGTAACGACGTAACCCCAACCTTAAGCGGCACCAGTGATGCGGTTGAAGGCACGGTTATTAACTTCACCGTAGTGGACGATCAAGGCAATACACAAACGTTCACCACCACGGTTGATGCTGATGGCAACTTCTCAGTAGAAGTACCGACTGCATTAGCTGAAGGGCCTTACAGCATTGAGGCGGCTATTAGCGATGTCGCGGGCAACAGCACAGACATCACTGGCAGCGGTAACATTGATACCACCGCACCAAGCATTACCGTAGATGCGCCAGTATTAACGAACGACAGCACGCCTACAGTGACAGGGACTAGTGATGCACCTAACAGCACCATCACGGTTACGTTTACAGATGCAGCAAATACCACTCAAAGCATTGATGTACAAACCGATGCTAATGGTAACTGGAGTGCGACACCAACAGGTACATTAGCTGAAGGTAATTACAATATCAGCGCCAGCATCACTGATGCTGCAGGCAACACAGGCACCGGCACGGACAGTGGCGAAGNCCCCGCCAGCACTTGCCTTTACACCAACGTTTGAACTTGGTTTATTAATTACCCTAAGCGGTACGTCTGACTTGCCCATTGGCAGTGAAATTACTATTACCGAGCAACTTGTTAACGGTGGTATTGGTGCAACATATACCACTACAACGGATGCGGATGGCAACTGGTCATTAGTCGGGTTGGATGTATCTTTACTTGATGTTGGCTCAGTGATCGCAACAGCGACCGATGCCGCAGGTAATACCCGTACAATTAGCTCAGATGACTTTGATAATACACCGCCGACACTCACTGTTGATGTTGCAGCACAAAGCGACAGCAATACACCAATCATAAGCGGCACAAGTGATGCGGGCGAGGGGGCACAAGTGACTATCGTGGTTACTGATAGCGCAGGCAACCCACAAACTATCACTGCGCTTGTGGGTGCGGATGGCAATTGGAGTGCCACTCCAACCACACCGCTGAGCGAAGGCGAAAGCACGATTGAAGTGAGTGTACGCGACAGTGTTGGCAACGAAACTACAGTGAGTGACACCACCACTATCGACACGCAAGCGCCACTACTCACCATTCAAAACGTGGGTGATGTCAGCGATTTAACACCAGAGCTTCAGGGCACCAGTAATGAGATTGGTGGGACAGTCACACTCACCATCACCGATAGCGAAGGCATCAATCAAACCCTTAGCACTGTTGTAGGCAGCGATGGTCACTGGGCAATCGAAGTATCGACAGCCCTTGCACAAGGTGACTTTAGCGTTGTTGCCAGCATTACCGATGCCGCAGGCAACGAGAGTACCGCAAACAGCAGTGGTAATGTGGATACCATTACACCGGTTGTCACCGTTGATGCACTGGGTTTAGGCAACGACAGCACCCCAGTTGTTAGTGGTACCTCAACAGAGCCTACAGGCACGGTTATAAACATTGTTATTACCGACAGTAACGGTGATGAACACCCAATCACCGCCACCGTGGATGCAAAC
>NZ_AUTP01000342.1:0-16119 GCF_000498075.1 Pseudoalteromonas sp. TAB23 | reverse complement strand
CCGCCACTGCAATGATAGTGGTAGCAACGCTTACATTAAGCACGATGATTTCAAACGATGTGGTATTACCCCTAATGCTACGTCGTAAATTTAAACGCAACTTAATTACCACCAGTTATAAGTCTCGAATTTTACTTGTAAGGCGCTTTGCTATTGCAGGCATATTAATTTTGGCCTATTTCTATCAGCAATGGTTTGGCCATAGCAGCGCACTGGCAAGTATGGGCTTAGTTGCTTTTTCACTTGTTACTCAATTATTACCCGCTATTGTGGGCGGCTTATACTGGCGAAAAGGCCATGCTTATGGGGTTTATGCAGGTTTAGTAGCGGGCTTTATTTGCTGGGTACTATTTTTAATGCTGCCAATACTCGATGCCGGTGCAACGCTTGATAGCGAGCTACAACAAACGCTTATAACACGCGGAACCTTGATAGCTTTGTTTGCCAATATTGGGTGTTATATTAGTTTTTCACTTGGGGCTGAGGAGCGCTTAATTGATAAGATTCAGGCAGCTGCTTTTGTTAACCCTAAAGATCAGGCTATTTTATCAAGGCGCTTAAATAAAGACGTAAAAGCCACTGTTTACGACTTTAAAATACTACTGCAAACCTTTTTAGGTATTCAGCGCAGCCAACAAGTATTGGCGCATTACGCACTCGCCCATCACTTGAGCGATAACAACGCACACCCAGAGCCTGAATTTATAGCCTACTGCGAACGCGCGTTAACAGGCGTGCTTGGCGCATCGTCCGCACAAGCATTAATACATACGGTATCGTCGGGTAAGCGTATGGCGTTTGAAGAAGTTGTAAACTTTTTTGACGAAACCACACAAGCGCTGCAATTTAATCAAAATTTGTTATTTACCTCACTCGAAAATTTAAGCCATGGTATTTCGGTTGTCGATAAAGATTTAAAGCTAGTAGCTTGGAATAAGCGCTACAGCGAAATGTTTGGCTACCCTGAAGGATTTTTAGAAGTAGGCCAACCCATAGAAGATATTATTAGATACAACGCTAACCGTGGTGAATGTGGCCCTGGCGAAATAGAACGCCAAGTAGAAAAACGTGTGCAGCATTTAAAATACGGCAGNGCTCGCATCACTTTATTCGCCACCGTCGTAATGGCCAAGTATACGAAATGATTGGTAATCCGCTGCCCGATGGCGGATTTGTTACCAGCTTTTCGGATATTACCAATCACATAAGTACGCAAAATGCGCTTGAAGAAGTAAACATGGATCTTGAAAACCGCATAGAAGCGCGAACTCAAGAAGTGCAAACCATTAATAGAGACTTACAAGCTCAAATAGATAGCCGTGTACAAACCGAGCAAGCACTTACTTTAGCCAAACGAGAAGCAGAGCAAGCCAACGACAGTAAAACGCGCTTTCTAGCACTGGCGAGCCACGACATTTTACAGCCGTTAAACGCAGCACGTTTATACCTTGCTGCGATTGACGAAAAGCAACTCGACAGCACTAACCAAAACAGTTTTGAAAAATTAGGCGACAGTCTCGATTCAACCGTGCATTTAATGTCGGCACTACTTGAAATAGCCAAGCTAGAACAAGGCGCTATGACCCCAACTCCTCGCCACTTTTATATTGAAGATATTTTAGCGCCATTGCAAAGTGAATACGCTATTTTATCAAGTGATAAAGGCCTTAAGCTTAGTGTGCGTTCTAACCAACAAATTGTGCACAGCGATATAACCTATTTACGCCGAATTATTCAAAACTTGGTCTCTAATGCAGTTAAATACACCGATAATGGCCGTGTATTAATTGCCTGTAGGAACCGAAAGCACAATTTACGAATAGAAGTATGGGATACAGGCCCTGGTATTAGCGAAGTAGAGCAAGCTAAAATATTTAACGACTTTTACCGTGTTGAGTCGGGCGATAACAAAGGCGTAGGCTTAGGCTTAGGTGTGGTAAAACGTATGGCTGACTTATTAAGTTTGCCGCTTGATGTGCATTCTGAGCCTAACAAGGGTAGCCGCTTTAGCATTGAAGTACCTTATGGCGACGAGCAGTTTGTACAACAAAAAAGTACGACAAACAGCCTAATAGAAAACCGTGCCGCAATTAATATTGTTGCCGTAGACGACGACCCTGAAAACCTAGCTGCAATGGCAAGCTTACTTAAAAAGTGGCAAGCTAATTACACGCTATTTGATAATGTAAATAATGTACTGGCGTACGCTAAGCAAAACGGTGCACCCGATGTTATTTTAATGGACTACCAATTAGGCAATGACTGCGATGGCATAACGCTAATTAAAACCCTGCGCGAAATTTGGCAAAGCCAAGTACCCGCTATTTTAATTACCGCAGTGCGCGACACCGAGCTTAAACAAGAAACCAAAGCCGCTAATATTCATTATTTAAGTAAACCAATTAAACCGGGTAAACTAAAGGCACTGCTTAATCACAGTACATAATAAGCTAGTCAAAAGTATTCTAGTTAAAAGCTATCAAGTAATAGCGTAAAACAAAAAGCCCAGTATCTTCACTGGGCTTTGCTTTATAAAGTGTTCAAAAGTTAAACTGGATTTACTCGGCTTCTAAGCTTTTGGAACAACCAACTTAACCCCACCAACGAAAGTCCTAATCCAATAAACGAAAGCGCTTTAAGTAAGCCCTCCAAGTTAGCCATATCAATTAAAAACACTTTAACAATAACTGCAGCTAGTAAGCCTAAGCCTACTTTTTGTATTAATAACTGGTTTTTTAAATGACCAAAAATAACAGTACCCGCACCCATTACTAACCAAATAACAGAGTAGCTATAAAGCTCTGCATTACTTGCGCCTTTTGATAAGTAAATGTAAGGACCTTGCCAGTACTGGCGAATAAAGCTATTTATTGCCAATAATATAAACCCACCCGCAACNCGTTAATCCTGCAGGTACTAACCACAATAGTAATAACCAGTTAAATATTGGCAGCTCACCTATGTAAAGTGATTCAAATAATGGGTTGTCGTCAAGCAGTGTTTTAATAGCAAAAAGCCCTGCTAACCCTGCAAGTGCAAAGCCCGCCACTTGGTATAACTTAGCTAAAGTACCGGCAAGTTTTGCTCTATGTAAATACACGCACCCTAATGCCAGCCAGTTACAGGTAAGGAGTATTTGTTCATAAAAATTAAGTGAATCAAATTGCGGATAATGTCCTACTAACTGATAACTTGTTTCGGTTGTAATAAAAAGCGCTAAACAATGAAGGGCTGCACCTTCTAACCATACTTTTAATTGAGATGCTTTAAAGCACCTAGCTGCGGCAAAAAATAACGCAATGCATAACGGGTAAACCACTATACTCCAATGCAAACCAAATACCGTGAGTGCATCGTAACTTGGCGTCCAAGGTGAAAGCGTAAGGCGCAGTAATAACGCAGCAACCAAAGCTTTTATAGGCCAATGTGGCATAGGCACGCTATAGCGTTTAATAAGTACGCTTATAAGCAATACTTGCACTGCAAGTGCAATGGTTAAACCGCTGTCACTTAGTAGCATGGTTATTGCTAACGTAATATTGGCATTAGCGCCTACCCAGTATGTAAAGCGCTGAAAAAGCGTTGTATTATGTTGCGCGAGCTTTATTAAAATAGCCGCCACTATAAACAATACAACGGCCCAAAGTGGATATGCAGTACTTAACGCAGAATTAGGAATAAGCGTATATAAAGTCGCTATCATTACAAATGCGCTAAATGCCCCCGTAATATGAAACGCTAAACGCTTAATCTGTTTTTTACCGTAATAAAGCCCAAAAGCAGTAAGTAACAATCCGAGTAATAAACCCAAACCGTATTCATTTTTGAATATAAAGAGGGCGTCATCAAATAGATTTGGCGAAAGATGCGTGCGTTCAGCGCCTATCACTAATAGCGTTGAAATAACTAACGCTACGCCCTGCCAAATATCCCAACGGCTATTTTTAAGGACTAAAAACAACACCAATACAATACTTAACACGCCGATTGCTTGCCACTGCATATCAAAGTGACTTATTAGCATGGTAAATATTAAGGGCGTTATAAAAGCGAGTAATAATGCATGATCTGGAAGCACTTTAATTAAACGTTTTAAACTGTGCGGGCGGTGCTCTCTAACATTCAATTTTAAGCCCAATCGCGGTATAGCAATTAACCCAATAATACTCAGTAGAGCAAACGTTCCCATTAACCAAACTGTATTAATTTTAAGTAATGTAAAACCAACTAAATACCAACCAATATGCCCTGCCCATAATAAATACCACAACCAAGCTCGCTGTACTTTATGTGCAACTAACGCGGCTGACAAACTTACAAAGCCAACATACATAAATAATGCAAACAAGTTACCACTGCCAGTGCTAACCCATATTGGTACACTATAAGCGCCAATAATACCTAGTACAGCCAATAATGGGCCGAGCCTAAGCGCCATTGCACTTGCACTAATCGCAATAACTGCCAGTGCAAAAAATGCCACGGTAGGGCTAAGCATATCGTAGCTACTGTAAGCTAAAAGCGTTAAAGCAAAACAGGTAATAAACCCGCCGCTTGCAAGCGCTGCGGGTATGTAATTATTAAAGCCTTCAAATACAATGCGTTTATGGTGTAAATAAGCTGCGGCTGCAATTAGGCCAAGCCCAAATAAGCCACCTAAACTCAACCTCATTACAGGCGATAGTAATCCAGCTTCTAGGCTGTATTTAGCTAAAAATATGCCCCCAAACGCAAGCGCTATTGCGCCTATCCAGGTCATCCAGTTCTCTTCAAACCCTGCGCGTAATTTATTAAATAGTAATTCTATGGCTGATGCTTCAGCTGGTTTGGCTTTTTTAGGAGGCGCTGATAGCTGATTTATTACAGGTGGCAACGCGTTTTGGGACGTTAAATTTGGCTGTGTTTTATGAGCAATTGGCTCTGATCTTGAAAGCGCTGCCTGAGCCGTAGATGCTTCACTTTGAGGTTCACTTTGCGATATCGATTTATGTGTTTGTAGATGTGTTATTTTGGCCCTTAAAACAGCAACTTCTTGTTTTAATCCATTTAACTGCACTAGCGCTATTAAGCCGCAAATAGCACCGGCAACTACAACCAGTATTACTATGACGGCTAACCCAACTAAATCATCCATGGCACACTCTTATTAATTATTATGCCCTGAGTGTACCTAATTATTAATGAGTAGGTAAATTTTGTTCAATAAAAAAGCCTAAGTACTTAAAGTGCTTAGGCTTTATGCTACTTAATATGTTTAGATTTATTCAACACTATCGGTAATAGTGCGCTCTAGGGTCATTTTATAACCTGAGCTTGTTGTTTCATCATGCTCTAAAATCAATATGTAGTTACCCTCTTGTGTAAAGTCCATATCGCTTTGTTGAATAAGCACAATTTGCTGACCATTATCTTCATATACAACATAAACAGTGTAAATTTCGTTATCTACAACCTGCTCTTCTTGGTCATACTTATCTAGGCCATCGACTACGTTACTGGTGTCGTCTACTGTTTCGCCGTTAAGTGTAAAGTACACATCAACATCTGAAACCGATTGCCCTGCGTAGCTTTCAATTAGGTTTACAACCGATACCGTATGGCTGTAACTACTTGGTGTTAGGTTTTCTTCAACGCTCATCATACGTAAACCGTTATCAACGTCGTTATAAAAAATACCCACCGCACTTTGCTCACGCTCTAGCGTCATTAAAAAGTTATCAGCTAGTTTTGTACCTTCTTCGTCGTACATCGCTACGCTGTAACTATTAGGCGAAAGTTCAACATAATCGGTATAAGAGTCACTAGCAACTGTATTTGTTGTGTTTACAGTTGTACCGCGTGTAGCAGAAAAGCTTACTGGCGAGTAGTCATCAACCGTATTTATAAAACGTAATTGCCCCAGGGCAGATTGATGTTTAAGCTCAGTAACGTAGTTGTTATCGGTTACTACATCAAGCGTAATACCGCCTTCTTCTGTAGCATAACTTGGGCGGATCATTGCTACATAGCTTGCTTCGTCGTATAAATAAACAGATGACGACTCGTACACAACATCACTGCTGCCCGCTTCTGTTATGTAAACAGTGTAATAGCCTTCATCAATGCTTTGCAGATCTAACTCACTTAAATATTGAGCCGATGAAAAAAGTGTCGCGCTTTCAAATACGCCATCATCAGTTGCTAAATAAATATCGTAGTTAGTGTCCTCCCCTGCAATATTGTAAAACCCTAAGTTAAACTCACCCGTATCGCTTGTAATAGGTACGCTAAGCTCTGTAAATGTAGGCTCATCAAAGTTGCCGCTCATTACTACTAACTGTGTTTTGTCGCCTTTAATAGAAATTTCTTGGTCGCTAATTGTTATATAGCTGTCGTTAGCATCTAGGTATTCAAAACTTACATCATAAGTGCCTGTGCTGTAGTTATGGCGAGTAGTTACATCGGCAAAATCAGCGCCTGAACGTTCTGTTTCTTCAACAAACAAACGTGTGTATGGGCTATTGTAAGAGCCGTTATACAATTGGATGTAACCTGTAGAGCTTGAGCTATCATCAGAGCCACAGCCCGACAAAACAGTAATTAGACTTAAGGGTAATGCAGCTTTTAAAAGGGAGTTGGTCATTAAGGTTATTCCTTATTATTAATATCCCCATTATGACCCAAACATTCTATTTTAATTTCATGATTTACAAAGCATTACCCTCACTGACATTTCCTTACGAAAACGTTAAAAAGTGTAGTAAATGTGCAAACAATAAGGACGTGTTTTTATATAGTTAAAAACGCTTACGGGGCAATTTCAAAACGATCTCGGCCATTCTTCTTAGCTAAATATAAAGCTTGATCAGCGCGCTTCATTACTTTATCTAACGGCTCATTGGGCGTTTGCATTGCAACACCTATACTTACTGTTAAGTGGCGAGAATTTTGAACATTTATGGTGTGCGCAAGATCAATTAATTGCTGCGAAAAATCACACGCTTGCGTCATATTATTTATAGGCAAGTAGCCACCAAATTCTTCACCACCGAGGCGAGCAAATTTGTTTTGGTGCGTAAAAGCATTGTCGTATTTAGTTGCTAGTTCTTTAAGCACCACATCACCAACATCATGACCAAATTCATCATTAATTGCTTTAAAGTGGTCTATATCTACAATTAAAATAACGTAAGGTGAGTGCTGAGCATCTTTAGCGTGCTGATAAAAATAACGTCTATTATGTACCTTGGTTAAATCGTCAATAATTAGCTCACGCGCTAATCGATTATTAATACTTTGTATAAAGCGCATCGTTTTAAATAAACCATAGGAAGTTAAAAGCATGCCGCTGGTTCTGCATAAATCTTCAAAATAAATACTTACCCAGTAAGGCTGTATCACTATCTCATCGATTAAATCAGCTGTATTACCCATGGACCAGAGCATTAATCCGAGAGTCGAAAATGTATATGCAAGCTTTGAAAGTTTGGAGCACTGAACCATCCAAAATAAAAAAATAAGAACAATTAAATTAATAAAATCAGTTGTAAAACCGTAAACATTATTTTGAACTTGTAAGGGAGGAAAGTTAGTTAGGGAGTAGGCTGAAAAAATAACAATATAAGCTAATAAAAATAGGCTTACAGTTTTATTTTTCCAGCTCATTTTAAAAAAATTAGAAAGCCTGATAGTGAGTTTTACAGTTTCAATCATATTAACCCTAAGCTTTTCGATACTATATTAAAAAACTATAGCACATTACCAAAAAGGCTTATTAGAATAAGGTGGTTAATAACCTTTAATAATGAGCTTAAATCACCAAGCTTAATCCCCAAACTCCTAACACAAGTAACGTTATTAAAACCATTGCCTTAGTTTTGTGTTTACTAATGATTCGCTCAGCTTCATTACCTGCATAATAAACAATAATAGCCAGACCAAAGTAACGAATAGAACGCGCAATACCCGAGGCCAACAAAAACAGCCAAATAGAGTACTTAGTCGCGCCAGCTGCAAGCATCGCTATTTGAAACGGAATAGGCACTATGCCTAGTGTTATTACAAACCAAAAACCTTGATCTTGCATTTGCTGTTTAACGTTTTCAAATTGCTCAGGGCTCGAAAACGTATTAATAATCCAATCGCCAACCGCATCAAATAAATAATAACCCAACGCATAACCAAACAAAGCGCCTACTATGCAGCCCAAGGTCGCCATTAATGCTATAAGCCATAGCTTTTCTCGACGAGCCTGCATAAGAGGCACAAGCACTGCTTCAAGTGGAATAGGAACTATGGTTGACTCTAAAAACGACGCCACTGTAATACCGCTAAGCATATGCTTAGAGTCAATAAAATTACGCGTTTTTTCTTTTAGCTTTTTTTGAATGGCCATAGTAAATCCTTTTCACTTATCAGTAAGAACAAGAGTATTCAATAAGCCAATAATTACACATTTAGGTTAATACACGCTGAAAACAGTGTACTAAATTTATCAGGTCCTAGGGCGTATTGATCTTTGTGGATTGAAATTTGTTCAATCTAGGGGCGATTAAATCGCGGCGCGAGGTTTGTAACCTAGTAGGCTAAGTAAAAATCGAGCAAAGCTTCCGCGTCCTGCTCACGCCCCTTACCTACATCCATGCAGGCAACAAAGAGTTAATCGTCCCTAGAAAGAACCCAGAGGGCAGCGCATGTTTGGTATTTATGCTGCGTTATCGCCTTATTTATGGGGAATAACCACACTACATAGGCTCTGCCTTGCCTAAAAACCAAACACACAGCTGCAAATTCAACCACCAATGATCAATACGCCCTACTGCATTAACAAATTAGTAATATCCATAATAATATTTTATTATGTGCCAATGCAGTTAGATTCCCTATCACAGTAGTTATTAATTTATGCAAAGTGCGCGTTTTATTCCCTTTAGAAAGCAAGATATTGTTGATATGTGTAGCGAAGAGCTTAAAAGCAGTACACAAAAAACATCGTTTAAACAATTTTGCGATTTACTAGCAAGCCTTATTCATTACGATTACCACTCAACACTTGAGTCACTTAAAAACAACTACGCCCCTTTTGATCCCAACAGTGACACGCGATCGTTAGCGCCAGTATCGGCGGATCAAAAAGCGCAGTGCCAACATGAGTTTGCTAAAGATTTTGCTAAGGTGCTTAATGCCGCTAACTTTGAGGTGATCACCAATGAAGACTTACAAGAGGCGTTAAACGAAGAATCACTATTTAAGGTGCGCCTTGAAGTTGAGTTTGATGACTTTGAAGAAGTGGTTTTTTATCGCCGTGGCGAGTCGCAACTCACTGAAACGATTACCAGCTTTTGGGGCTTGCGTAAAAAGCCGCTGCATTTTACTAATTACGATCGTGTTGCGGTGTTTATTCGCTTTAAAGATAGCGCTTATTTTGAAGCTAAAAACAAAACGCCACTTGGATTTGAGCCAAGCTCAACCATAGTAAAGTTGTTTCAAAATGTGCCTAAGGCCGATCTCGAAATGCTATTTCCTAATAGTGAAGTACGCATGCGCCCTATTGATAAAGCAATTATTGGCTCATCGGCTTTAGTTGGCGGTGCAGTGGTGCTTATAACCAAACTTGGCGCATCAATCGTATTATTGCTTGCTCTGTTTGCTTTTTGGGGTGGTTTTAGAAGTGAAGCTGTAGAAATGACCCAACAACATTTTATTACCTTTGCTATTGGCATGGGAGTATTTGGCAGCTTTATTTTTAAAGAATGGAGTAAGTTTAAAAACCGTAAAATTAAATTTATGAAAGCGCTTAGCGATAACCTCTACTTTAAAAACCTTGATAATAACGCGGGTGTTTTTCACACGCTTATTGACGCTGCCGAAGAAGAAGACATAAAAGAAGCGCTGCTTGCGTATACCTTTTTACTAAAATCAGAAAGCGGCTTAACCGCACAAACGCTTGATGAGCAAATAGAGCATTGGTTTAAAAGCAAATACCAATGCGATCTTGATTTTGAAATTAGCGATGCACTTGAAAAGCTAGTACATATGCGCTTGGTAACGTGTAGTAACGAAATAGAGAGTGATAAAGTGTATAGCGCACTGAGTTTAGAACACGCAAAAACGATATTAGATGAGCGTTGGGATAATCTGTTTCAATATAATTAACCTGCTCTCAGATTAATTAGTTTAAAAAAGCAGCTGTAAGTACAGCTGCTTTTTTGATTACATCATTAATAGCTAGTATTTAAGCTAATTCAGCTTCTGCTTTTTTAGTAAATTTAGAATGTACTAACTTATAAAGCGCGGGCAAAATTAACAGTGTTAGTAATGTTGATGAAATAATCCCGCCAACCACTACTGTCGCGAGAGGTTTTTGCATTTCAGAACCCGTTCCCGAATTAAGCGCCATAGGTATAAAGCCTAAACTTGCCACCAGCGCTGTCATCAGTACTGGGCGCAGGCGCTGTAATGCACCGCTGTGAATTGCATCAAACAAACTTAAACCATCGCTTCGTAACTGCTTAATAAACGACAGCATAACTACGCCGTTTAATACCGCTACACCACTTAGGGCAATAAAGCCGACACCTGCTGATATTGAAAGCGGCATATCGCGCAGCAATAACGCAAGCACACCACCCGTTAATGCCAGTGGCACACCACTAAATATAATCAATGAATCACGAAGCGATCCAAAGGCGCTATACAGTAAGCCAAATATAAGTAATAAAGTGACCGGCACAACCAACGACAATCGCTTACTTGCTGATTGTAGCTGCTCAAACGTGCCGCCGTATTCAAGCCAATAGCCACTTGGTAAGTTAAGTGATTCATTCATGCTTGCTTGCGCATCACTTACAAAGCTTGCTAAATCGCGCCCTTCCACATTGGCAGTTACCACTACGTTACGCTTACCACTTTCGCGGTTTATTTGATTAGGCCCTTTTTCAATGCTAATTGTTGCCACTTCGCCAAGCGGTACAAACGCAAGTTCTGGGTTACTATCTTTAGGTAAAGCAACTGGCAAACGAGCAAGTGCTGATACATCGCTAGACCAACGTTTATCAAGGCGTACTAATAACGAAAAACGTTTATCGCCTTCGTAAATTAGTCCGGTTTGCACACCACCAACAGCGGCGGCAAGTGTTTGTTGAATATCGTTTACGCTTAAACCCAATAACGCCATATGGTCGCGCATTGGTGTTACCGAAAGTGTTGGCAATCCTTCCATTTGCTCCAAACGTACATCGGTAGCACCTGCAATATTACGCATTAGCCCTGTGGCTTTTTCGCCAAACTCTTTAAGTACGCTTAAGTCGTCACCATAAATACGCAGTGCCACATCGGCGCGCACGCCAGCAATTAACTCATTAAAGCGCATTTCTATTGGTTGTGTAAATTCGTAATTATTACCAGGGACATCGTTAACACGGGTACGAATTTGCTGAACCAATTCTGCTTTAGTAAGTGCTGGATTAGGCCACTCATCTTGCGGTTTGAGTATTAAAAAGGTGTCGGCAACATTGGGCGGCATAGGATCGCTTGCTACATCGGCAGTACCAATTTTTGAAAATACGTTAGCAACCTCAGGCTGATCTAATATGGCTTGCTCAAGCTCTTTTTGCATTTGCACAGATTGCTCAATACCGGTGCCAGTAATGCGCAGCGCGTGCATGGCAATATCGCCTTCATCAAGTTTCGGTAAAAATTCTGCGCCCATGTTTTTAACTTTAAAACCAAGCACCAATACTAATGCCGTGGCAATACCCACCATCAACCACGGTAATTTAAGCGATATACCAAGTAATGGCTTATACACTTTTTTAACGCCGCGCATGACTGCATTTTCGGTTTCATCAACCTTACCGCGAACAAACACTGCAATAGCAGCAGGTACAAAGGTAACGCCAAATATAAGCGCGCCAATTAACGCCGCAACTACAGTAAATGCCATTGGCTGAAACATTTTGCCTTCAACGCCGCTTAGTGCAAATAAAGGTAAGTAAACCAGCATAATAATAACAATGCCAAACACAGCCGGTGTAAATACTTCTTTGGTGGCTGCGGTCACTACATTTAAACGCTCGTTTAAGGTAAGTAGCCTGCCATGTTTATGCTGAGCTACACCGAGTTGGCGCAGGCAGTTTTCAACAACAATTACAGCGCCATCAACAATTAAACCAAAGTCGATTGCGCCTAGGCTCATTAGATTACCCGATACGCGATTACCCACCATACCTGTAACGGCAAACAACATACTCAACGGAATAACCATTGCCGTAATAAGCGCGCCCGTTACATTACCCAGCAGTAATAGCAAAATTACTATCACTAAAACGGCACCTTCAAATAAGTTGGTTTGCACGGTTGCTATGGTTTTATCAACAAGAGTTGTGCGGTCGTAAACCGCTTCAACAATAACGCCAGCGGGTAAGCTTTTTTGCACATCAACTAACTTATCAGCCATGGCTTTTGCCACTATGCGGCTGTTTTCGCCAATTAGCATCATGGCGGTGCCGAGCACGGTTTCTTCGCCGTTATAAGTGGCCGCGCCGGTTCTAAGCTCTTTGCCTAAAAACACGTTAGCCACATCTTTAATGCGTACAGGTGCATCGTCGCGCTTAGCTATAACGGTATTGGCTATGTCATCAATGGTTTTAAGCTGCCCAGGCGAGCGTACTAAATATTGCCCGTCAAAGCGTTCAATATAGCCTGCGCCTCGGTTACTGTTATTAACCTCAAGTGCACTAATTACATCGCTAATAGTAAGCTTATAGGCAATGAGTTTTTCGGGCACTGGCGCTGCTTGGTATTGACGCTCAAAACCACCTTGGCTGTTTATTTCGGTTACGCCTTTTACTTTTAAAAGCTGCGGACGAATAACCCAATCTTGCAAAGTACGTAAGTCTTCGGCGTTGTAGGCAGTGCCATCTTCTTTTAACGCATTAGGCGCGGCGTGCACACTATAAGTAAATATTTCGCCTAAACCACTGGCAATAGGACCCAAGTTTGGCTCTACGTTATTAGGTAAGTCGGAGCGAATACTTTGAATACGCTCACCAATTTGCTGACGTGCCCAATAAATATCGGTGCCTTCATTAAAAATAACCGTTACTTGCGAAAGCCCATAACGCGAAAGCGAACGGGTGTAGTCAAGCTTAGGTATGCCCGCCATGGCGGTTTCTACCAAATAGGTAATGCGTTGCTCTACCTCTAATGGCGTAAAGCCCTGCGCTTTGGTATTAATTTGCACTTGTACGTTTGTTATATCGGGTACTGCGTCTACTGCTAAATTTTGAATGTTGTATACACCAAATCCAGCAAATAAAAATGTAAGCGCAAGCACCAGCATGCGGCGTTTAACCGCAAAAGAAACTATCCAATTAATCATGGTGCCTCCTAGTGAGCGTGGCTTGCGCCGCTTTTTAAAATATCAGCTTTAATGACATAACTATTGTCTGTTACGTATTCGCTACCTGCGTTTAAGCCTGTAAGTACTTCTACCCACTCGCTATTTTTTGCACCTAAGGTAACGGGGCGCACTTCAAATACATTATTTTTACGAACAAACACACTGGGTTGACCGTTAAATTCTTGAATTGCTTGTGGCTTTACACGCACGCTGGCATTTATTTTAGCCACACTTACATCGCTATTTATATGCATGCCTGGGCGCCAATGCCCGTCTGGATTATTAAGCTCTATACGGGCGCGCGCTATGTGCCCGCCAGTCATCATTGGGGCTATAAAAAACACTTTTCCTTGCGTATTTAAATGATGATGCAAGTCGTACACTTTAGCGCTTTGACCAATGGCTAGCTTTTCAATGTTTTCAGGAAAAGCCGATAACTCAACCCATACTTTATCAAGGTTAACTACCTGCATTAGTGCGCTGGTGCTTGCAAGCTCGCCACGTTTTAAGTATTGCTCGGTTACAACGCCGCTAATTGGGCTTTTAATAGGGTAGTTTTGCAGTGTTTCGCGGTTGGTTACATTGGCAAGTACTTCGCCTTTTTTAACGTTTTGACCAATGCTTACAAAAATATCACTGATCAATCCGGCATACGGCGCCATTACTTCTACCGTGCCGTGCTGCGTTGGTGCAATAACGCCAAAAAGCGTATCGGTAATATCCACTTCACCACTTTGCGCTATCTCGGTTTTAATGCCAGCGCGCTCAATAGCTCGCTCTGTTAGCGTAGTTTGCCCTTCGTGTTGATCGTACTCATAGCTAATGCTCTCACCGTTATAATTAGCAGTAACGGTAAGTGCAAACGAATGCGGTTCGTTAATTGATTGCGTGCTCACAAGGTAGTCGCCCTCAGCTGTAAACTGTATATTTTGCGGGGCTTCAACTAAACGTTTTAAACTCATTGTTATGTTTAAGTCGTTTATATTAATTGGCTTATTTTGTTTATAGCCGTATACACGTAGCTCAACATTACCTGCAAATTCTTGCAATTTAAGCTCAAGTGTTAATTTAGGGTCAGTTAATAAAAAGCCGCCGTGTGGACCTTGTTTTTTCTCGTGTTGCTCTGTTTCTTTATGACCTGACTCGCCATGCTCAGCAGAGGCAAATACATCTGTGCTTACAAAGCTGCTGGCAAACGAAAGTGATACTAGTAATGCGATTATATTTTTATTCATGATTGATGAGTCTCAATTAAAGATTGGCCTGTTAAACGCTCAAGAGTAAGTAGCACTTGGTACAGCTCTGCGTGAGTGGTAATAAGTGTGCGTTTAGAATCAAAAAGTGCTTGTTGAGCATCAAGCAATTGCAACACCGAAATTTGTCCGCGTTGATAACTTTTTAGGCTTTGCTCAATCAATGTTTGTGCCTGAGGAATAATTTGATCAGATAATAGCTTTGCCTGATTAGCTCGACCTTGATAATAAGCGTACAAAGTACGTACTTGCTGGCGTAGCTGGATGCGCAATTGCCCTTGCTGCTCATTTAAAAGCATGAGCTGACTATTTGCAGCTGCAATATTTCCGCTATTTGAATTACTTAATTGCAGTGGCATAGAAAACGAAAACACTAATGAGCTGGAGTCGCTTTGTTGGTTATAGCGCACGCCTCCCCCTACATTAATATCGGTTTGTCCGTTTGCTTTTTGCAGTGTTAAATTAGCTGTTTGCTGTAAATATTGCTGTTGTAATAATGCAAATTCAGGGGCTTGGTTAACCGCATCTAAAAGTGCTTGCGCTGATTTAAGCGCAGTAATTGCATTAATATTGCCAGCAAAAGTATCGTAGGATTGCTCCTCACTCCACAGCTCGTTAAGCGATAAACTGGCTCGCTCAAATTCACTATTAAGCATGGCTTTATCAAGCTCTACTTGGCTAAGTGCATAACGCATGCGCGTTACATCAGCTTGCGACGCAGCACCCGCATTGGCTCTTTGTTCAATCGCTTTAAGCGCCTGGGTAACTACCTGTTTACGCTCGTTGTTTAAACTTAATAATGTTTGAAATTTAAGCCCTTGGTAGTATCGCTCAGCAGTGGTTGCTAATAAGGCTAAACGGGTATTTTGATACTGTATTGCTTGGGCTTTAATATTGGCGGTTGCGTAATTAATTCGGCTTTGGCGCTTATCGCCCAGCTCTATTAGTTGGCTAAGCCCAAGCGTTATTTCAGCGCCTTGAATGCCACGCGCCTTGTTAGTGCCAAGTAAGTTTTCAGCTTCAACATTCAATACAGGGTTAGGCGAAAGTGCAGCTTGAGATTTAAGCGCACTCAATATTTTTTGATGATAAGGGTAGCGTTTTAATACCAGATTTTGTTGTTCGGTATTACTCAGTGCCTGCTTTAGGGTTAATGTTTTAACATTCGCCAAAGTACTAAAAGCAGGTAGCGCGCACATTAGCGCCACCAGCATAATTGGTTTTTTATTCATATAGCGTGTCCGTTTTTTAACAAACAGAGTTAACTTAATCACTACGCCTATTTTAAAAACAAGCGCGATCAAGCAACCTAAATATGTAAATAACTAGCCTAATAGCGCACAAGCGCAGGCAGTTTTTTACAAAGTATTTAAAATTAAAAACTAACTAAGTGAATTGGGTGGCGGTACATCTGGCGGGTAATTTAACCCGTTATAGCACGCAGGCGAAGTTGCTTTACTTTGCTCTGGGCTTATTGAGTGGCTA
>NZ_AUTP01000341.1:0-2782 GCF_000498075.1 Pseudoalteromonas sp. TAB23 | reverse complement strand
CCAACAAGTTGCAGCGGGTAGCTTAGGTGCGCAGCCAATTTCAAACGATAGCCAATTTCAAATACTCTTAAACGTTAAAGGACGTTTAAACAGTATTGAAGAATTTGAAAACGTTATTATTAAAGTAGGCGACGAAGGTCAGTTAACGCGTTTATCTGATATAGCCCGTGTTGATTTAGGCCAAGACACTTACGCACTGCGTGCAGAGCTTGATAATCAACCGGCACTTGCAATGCCAATATTCCAACGCCCAGGTTCAAACGCTATTGAGCTTTCTGATCAAGTACGCGAAACAATGGCGCGCTTATCTAAAGATTTCCCTACTGGTGTTGAATACGACATTGTGTACGACCCTACGGTATTTGTTCGCGGCTCAATTGACGCGGTAATTGCAACGTTGCTTGAAGCAATTGTGCTGGTAGTTATTGTTGTTATTGTATTTTTACAAACGTGGCGTGCATCAATTATTCCATTAATTGCTGTGCCTATTTCGCTCATTGGTACGTTTGCAGTAATGCAGTGGTTAGGTGTCTCAATTAATACCTTGTCGTTGTTTGGCTTAGTATTGGCCATAGGTATTGTTGTAGATGATGCGATTGTAGTTGTTGAAAACGTAGAGCGTAATATTGAAAAAGGCTTATCGCCACTTGAAGCAACCCGCGTTGCAATGAGCGAAGTAACAGGCCCTATTATTGCCATTGCGCTAGTACTAAGTGCTGTATTTATTCCTACTGCGTTTATTACCGGTTTATCAGGTCAGTTTTATAAGCAATTTGCACTTACAATTACAATTTCGACGATTATCTCAGCGTTTAACTCATTAACGTTATCGCCTGCGCTTGCTGCACTGTTATTAAAATCACATGATGCAAAAACAGATGCGTTCACGCGTTTACTTAATAAATTGTTTGGTCGTTGGTTATTTGAACCATTTAACCGCGTTTTTAATCGTGGTGCTAAAGGGTACGAAAAACTGGTACAAAAACTAATCCGTATGACCGTTGTTGTAATGGTGGCTTATATTGCACTTGTTGGCGGCACAATTAAGTTATTTGATACCGTACCTGGTGGCTTTATTCCACAGCAAGATAAACAGTATTTAGTGGCTATTGCGCAGTTGCCTGACGCATCAAGCCTTGATCGTACTGAAGATGTACTTGCTCAAATGCAGCAAATTGCATTAGAAGTACCAGGCGTTGCACATACTGTTGCTTATCCTGGCTTATCAGTGAACGGTTTAACAAATAGCCCTAACAGCGGCATTGTAATTACACCACTTGAAAGCTTTGACAAACGTACCGATCCAAGCCAATCAGCGATGGCGATAGCGGCGCAGTTGAATAAACGTTTTGCCGCCATTGATGAGGCATTTGTAGCGGTATTTCCACCGCCGCCAATTCAAGGTTTGGGCACTACAGGTGGTTTTAAACTGCAAATAGAAGACAGAGCTAATAAAGGGTTTGAAGCACTATTTAATAGCCTGCAAGCCGTTATTGGTAAAGCGCAACAAGACCCTGCATTAATGGGTCTGTACTCAAGTTTCCGTATCCAAGTTCCACAAATGGATATTGATATTGACCGCGAACAAGCGCTTATTCAAGGTATTCCACTTGATGAAGTATTTAATGCACTGCAAATTTACTTAGGCTCTGTGTACGTAAATGACTTTAATATGTTTGGTCGTACGTACCAAGTAAATGCACAGGCTGATGCTGACTACCGCTTAGACCCTGATCAAATACTTAATTTAAAAGTACGTAATCGCTCAGGTAATATGGTGCCATTAGGCTCTGTATTAACAGTAACACCAACAATTGGTCCTGACCGTGTTATGCATTACAACGGATACCCAAGTGCAGAACTAAATGGTAGCCCAGCGCCAGGTTATAGTTCTGATCAAGCACAAGTTGCTATTGAAAAAGTACTCGCAGACACACTACCAACAGGTATTGAATATGAGTGGACTGAAGTAACGTACCAACAAGTACTTGCCGGTAACACCATGGTTTATGTATTCCCGTTAGTTGTATTACTTGTATTTATGGTACTTGCAGCGCAGTACGAGAGCTTACGTTTACCACTGGCAATTATATTAATTGTACCAATGACTATTTTCTCAGCCTTGTTAGGTGTGTGGTTTGTCGGCTCTGACAACAACATATTCACCCAAATAGCGTTAATAGTACTGGTCGCGTTGGCTTCTAAAAATGCAATATTGATGGTTGAGTTTGCAAAAGACAGACACGACTCAGGCTTATCGCACTTAGAGGCAATACTTGAGGCATGTCGTATGCGCTTGCGCCCAATATTAATGACGTCAATTGCATTTACAGCAGGTGTTGTACCGTTAGTACTTGCCACCGGTGCGGGCGCCGAAATGCGACACGCAATGGGTAACGCAGTATTCTCAGGCATGATAGGTGTAACCGTGTTTGGCCTATTGTTTACGCCGGTATTTTATATGTTAGTGACTAACAAAAAAGAGAAAGCGCAGGAGAATACTCATGACTAAATTAATGCAAAAAAGACTTAAAACAAGTCTAACTGTCAGTGCGGTATTAGTCGCTGCGTTTTTAGCCGGGTGTGCGAGTAAAATAGACACCATGAGTGAGCAAAAAGCCGTTAACGAATTTGTTGCCAAAGCTAATATTGCTAGTAACGTTAGCGTTGCTGATGAAACAAACTGGTGGAAAAAGCTTAATTCTGATCAACTAAATGAGCTTGTTACTGGTGCGCTTGCAAATAACTATAATTTGCAAACAAGCCAGCTAACACTTAAAAG
>NZ_AUTP01000340.1:0-2589 GCF_000498075.1 Pseudoalteromonas sp. TAB23 | reverse complement strand
TCAAGTGCAACGTTTGCACTTGATTGGCGGTCATAAACGCTTGGTGCATCGCTTCGAGCTGCGCCAACATTTACGCCACCTTGCGGAAGGTACAGGGCTTTTTGCTCTCCTAATCGCGCTAATGCACTTTTAAGTGTTAGCTGGCTTGTTTGCAAATTATAGTTATTTGCAAGCGCACCAGTAACAAGCTCATTTAGTTGATCAGAATTAAGCTTTTTCCACCAGTTTGTTTCATCAGCAACGCTAACGTTACTAGCAATATTAGCTTTGGCAACAAATTCGTTAACGGCTTTTTGCTCACTCATGGTGTCTATTTTACTCGCACACCCGGCTAAAAACGCAGCGACTAATACCGCACTGACAGTTAGACTTGTTTTAAGTCTTTTTTGCATTAATTTAGTCATGAGTATTCTCCTGCGCTTTCTCTTTTTTGTTAGTCACTAACATATAAAATACCGGCGTAAACAATAGGCCAAACACGGTTACACCTATCATGCCTGAGAATACTGCGTTACCCATTGCGTGTCGCATTTCGGCGCCCGCACCGGTGGCAAGTACTAACGGTACAACACCTGCTGTAAATGCAATTGACGTCATTAATATTGGGCGCAAGCGCATACGACATGCCTCAAGTATTGCCTCTAAGTGCGATAAGCCTGAGTCGTGTCTGTCTTTTGCAAACTCAACCATCAATATTGCATTTTTAGAAGCCAACGCGACCAGTACTATTAACGCTATTTGGGTGAATATGTTGTTGTCAGAGCCGACAAACCACACACCTAACAAGGCTGAGAAAATAGTCATTGGTACAATTAATATAATTGCCAGTGGTAAACGTAAGCTCTCGTACTGCGCTGCAAGTACCATAAATACAAGTAATACAACTAACGGGAATACATAAACCATGGTGTTACCGGCAAGTACTTGTTGGTACGTTACTTCAGTCCACTCATATTCAATACCTGTTGGTAGTGTGTCTGCGAGTACTTTTTCAATAGCAACTTGTGCTTGATCAGAACTATAACCTGGCGCTGGGCTACCATTTAGTTCTGCACTTGGGTATCCGTTGTAATGCATAACACGGTCAGGACCAATTGTTGGTGTTACTGTTAATACAGAGCCTAATGGCACCATATTACCTGAGCGATTACGTACTTTTAAATTAAGTATTTGATCAGGGTCTAAGCGGTAGTCAGCATCAGCCTGTGCATTTACTTGGTACGTACGACCAAACATATTAAAGTCATTTACGTACACAGAGCCTAAGTAAATTTGCAGTGCATTAAATACTTCATCAAGTGGAATACCTTGAATAAGCGCTTGTTCGCGGTCAATATCAATATCCATTTGTGGAACTTGGATACGGAAACTTGAGTACAGACCCATTAATGCAGGGTCTTGTTGCGCTTTACCAATAACGGCTTGCAGGCTATTAAATAGTGCTTCAAACCCTTTATTAGCTCTGTCTTCTATTTGCAGTTTAAAACCACCTGTAGTGCCCAAACCTTGAATTGGCGGCGGTGGAAATACCGCTACAAATGCCTCATCAATGGCGGCAAAACGTTTATTCAACTGCGCCGCTATCGCCATCGCTGATTGGCTTGGATCGGTACGTTTGTCAAAGCTTTCAAGTGGTGTAATTACAATGCCGCTGTTAGGGCTATTTGTTAAACCGTTCACTGATAAGCCAGGATAAGCAACAGTATGTGCAACGCCTGGTACTTCTAATGCAATTTGCTGCATTTGAGCAAGTACATCTTCAGTACGATCAAGGCTTGATGCGTCAGGCAACTGCGCAATAGCCACTAAATACTGTTTATCTTGCTGTGGAATAAAGCCACCAGGTACGGTATCAAATAACTTAATTGTGCCGCCAACAAGTGCAATATAAGCCACCATTACAACAACGGTCATACGGATTAGTTTTTGTACCAGTTTTTCGTACCCTTTAGCACCACGATTAAAAACGCGGTTAAATGGTTCAAATAACCAACGACCAAACAATTTATTAAGTAAACGCGTGAACGCATCTGTTTTTGCATCATGTGATTTTAATAACAGTGCAGCAAGCGCAGGCGATAACGTTAATGAGTTAAACGCTGAGATAATCGTCGAAATTGTAATTGTAAGTGCAAATTGCTTATAAAACTGACCTGATAAACCGGTAATAAACGCAGTAGGAATAAATACAGCACTTAGTACTAGCGCAATGGCAATAATAGGGCCTGTTACTTCGCTCATTGCAACGCGGGTTGCTTCAAGTGGCGATAAGCCTTTTTCAATATTACGCTCTACGTTTTCAACAACTACAATCGCATCATCTACAACAATACCTATGGCCAATACTAAGCCAAACAACGACAAGGTATTAATTGAGACACCTAACCACTGCATTACTGCAAACGTACCAATGAGCGAAATAGGCACAGCAATTAATGGAATAATTGATGCACGCCACGTTTGTAAAAATACAATAACAACAATAACTACCAGCACAATTGCTTCAAGCAACGTTGCAATTACCGCGTCAATTGAGCCGCGAACAAATACCGTAGGGTCGTACACAATGTCGTATTCAACACCAGTAGG
>NZ_AUTP01000339.1:0-48629 GCF_000498075.1 Pseudoalteromonas sp. TAB23 | reverse complement strand
GTTTTCGTTGCCTGGTAAAATCATTATATCTTGCGTTATGCGCGGGTCTTCAGCTACCACAACGGCAACACCATGCTCTACAAAGTAACGGCCAACAATTGGCGCGCGCTCGTTAGTAAGCACTTTTATAATACGTGCATCGCATTTTGAGCCAGAGCCACGTTTAGTGCCTTTAGCTAGTACAATGTCACCATGTAACACCATATTCATTTGGTGCTTAGCAATAAACCAATCTTTACTCTCGCCTTCAACTTCTAAAAAGCCAAAACCGTCTCTGTGGCCTATTACTTTGCCTTTGGTTAAACCGGCTTCGTCAATTAGGGCATAGCATTTAAATTTATTAAAATACAGCTGTCCGTCACGCTCCATAGCGCGAAGGCGGCGTTTAAATGCTATTTGGCGTTCGTCATCGTTTACTGCTAGTTCTTCACATAATTGCGCGTAGTTAGCAGGCTTTGAACGCTCTTGAAGGTGAGTAAGTATAAACTCACGACTAGGGACTGGGTTTTCGTACTTTTCTTGTTCTCGACTGAGATTTGGATCTTGGTTTGACATTCACTATCTTGTTAGTTGGTTATGTAGGTATTTTAACCCATATAGTTATAATGAGACAGGTAAAAGCGATTAAACTTTTAAGAAAGCACTTTTACCTTGCTGTTTATCTTGCTGTATAGTTTAAAAATCTAGCGCAATGGGGCTTAACGACCCCTTAACTGCAAAGTGTTTAGTCATATCGTAGTAATGCTAAAACCTTTTCTTATACTATTTTTTTTGTAGGTTTTTCCACAGCAGTTTACTTATATTATCAATAAAGCTTGGGTCTTCCTCTTTCATTGTAAGCAAAATTTGCTTATTCATTTGTGTTTTATTTTGAGCGTAAATCCAACGATTTTTATTAAATTGCTGGGCAAACTCAAGTGCACCCGCTTGTAGTTCGTCGTTATTTGCAAACACAGCTTCAACTACTTTGTTCTCTAGCAACTGCTGTGCACCAACACGCTCTCCTGACATAGCTAAACGATTAAAGAATGTTTGCGAAATTGCTTTATTAATTATAGGAAACATCGACGGTACAAACGGCACCATCACATCCACTTCAGGAAAACAAAAGAAGCCTTTGTCTGATTTCATAAATCTAAAATCGCACGCACACGCAAGCACAGCACCATTGCCATAGGTATGCCCGTTTAACGCAGCAATAATAGGCATAGGAAAAGTAACTATGCGCTTAAACAAGTCACTTATTTGAATCATAAAGTCAGAAATAGCTGCAGGTAAAATACTTGGATTAGACATCCATTGAAGGTCTATGCCTAATGACCAGTTTTTGTCACTCGAGGACGTTAAAATAACTGACTTAATATTTTGATCTGCTTCAATGTGGTCAAGGTGTAAATTAAACTCAGCCAAAAACGCTGGATTGTGACGGTTTTCAGCGGTATTCATGGTGAGTATAGCGGTGTTATTTTTAGTTGTTAGTTCTATTAGATTTGCCATTAAACCCTCTTTTAACGCTTTTTAAGCTAACTTTAAGCGCTGTTCGTTACTTTTAAATAACATAGTAATACTTTGCTTATAATTTATAAACCTACTATTTAAAGCCATCCTTTTTGTTTAGCTATACGCGCAGCATCTATACGGTTAGTGGCGTTTAGCTTAGCAATAGCGTCTGATAAATAATTACGTGTGGTACCTTCACTTATAAATAACTGCTTGGCTATGTCGCTTGTTTTAAGGCCGTCGCTTGCAAGTTTAAGTGCTTTGCGTTCTTTATCGGTAAGTGGATCTGCGTCGTCTAATGCATTAATAGCAAGCTCTGGGTCTATCACTTTTTGCCCCTGCATTACTTTTTTAAGCGCATTTATTAGCTCTTCACTGGGTGCTTCTTTTAAAATAAAACCTTTAACGCCTGCCGTAAGCGCTCGCCTAATATAACCCGCACGAGAAAATGTGGTCATAATAACCATTTTTATAGCGGGGAACTTAGTGGCTATTTTTTCACTCAGCTCTATACCATTCATGGTTGGCATTTCTATATCGGTTAAAATTATATCGGGATGTAAATCACTATCAAGCGCTTCAATTGCATTAAGTGCATATTGCCCGTTACTTGCTTGCCCAATAATCTCAATATTAAAATCGAGTCCTAACAATGCTGCTACTGCGTCGCGCACAAGCGCTTGATCTTCCACTAAATACACTCTGATCATTGTAAATCCTTAGCTGAAATTGGTAGCATTACATTTAAAGTAAAAATATCGCCACAGGTAAATGTTGCACTGCCATTGAGTTGCTCTGCTCGCTCTTTAATACCATTTAGGCCATTGCCCGAATTTAATGTAGAGCACGGTGCACGATCAATAACGGTAATGAGTAGCTGCTGCGCTGTTTGTTCTATATTTATTTCGCAATTTTTTGTGCTGCTATGGCGTAGCAAGTTGGTAACGGCTTCTTTAATTATAAGGCCGGCGATGCCCTCGACTTTAGCGGGTAGAGTATTTAAAACCACATTAAATGAAACGTTAAAGTCTTGTTCTATTAATCTTTGTTTTAACTGTGCTACTTGGCTAACAAGGTTAAGCTGTTTTAAATCACTAACGGCGCTTCTTACATCACTAAGTAACTGCCTTGCAAGATCGGCCACTTGTGCAATTTCGCTATTTGCTTGAGCGTAACGCTCACCTTGGTTTAATTTATTGGCAAGCTCAGCTTTTAAAGCAATAGATGACAATGAGTGGCCTAAAATATCATGCAAGTCGCGGGCTATCCGTTCACGCTCAGCAATTGCTGCTAATTGCTCTAATTGGTTAGCGCTTTCTTGTTCGCGCTTTTTGTATAAGCTTTCTCTCTTTGCTGCAATACCGTAACTAAATAAGGCTGCACATAAAATCAAAGCAACGGCTAAAAAGTATTGAACCTTCCCTATATCACCAATATATGCGCTTAATAAAACCGTAGATATAATCGCGAGTGCAGCATAAATTCTTTGATGGTAGCTGTATGCATAGCCTGCTACGTACGCTGCAAAGCCAAATAAAGTAGGAGTACCTGTGGTGTAAAAAGTGGCGCAAAAACAAATTAATAGCATGGCTACAAACAACTTGGTCACCCCTGCACTTTTGCAGTTTATTGCTTTTACATATAAAAGAATAAAAGCAACATAAAAGGCTAAAGACATCGTTATTTGGTTAGCAGTAAAGCTCGCAAAATTAATTATTAGTGGGAGTAAATAAAAGCCTGTAAAAATTAAATGCCCATATTTCCAAAAACCTTTATCACTTTGTTGAGAAAAGGAGTTAAGCGAGCTCATACTAATACCTCAGGCATATTATTTTTACTTATAGCACTATTTTTATTAATTAACATAAAAATGCACGCCAGCATAAAGCAATCTGCGTACGTAATCGTAAAACTTAACGCCTCTAGCACTTCATTAATAGTTAAGCTGATTAAAATTAAAGAATTCATAATTATCCCCTGTTGAGTAAGGTAACTATGCCAGCGTATAAAAATAATAAGAGTGTGAAGTGTCATCAACTTTTATGACATTTGTCATGCGATAAAAAAATTCATCTTAAGAATTTTTAAGCAATGTTAATATGTTCAAAAAGTACAACAAGGAAACTAAATGCAGTCTCAGCAGCAAAGTTTAATTTATTTGCACATAGCGGTATTACTTTTTGGCGGAACCGCTTTATTTGCCAAGCTTATTGGTCTAAATGCTTTAGATATTACCGTTTACAGAACTGCAATTGCAGGAATGGCTATTTTAGCCATGCTGTATTTTCAAAAAAAACAAATTAAACTAAACAAGCCTAAAGACTACCTTATTGCATTATTTTTAGGTGTTGCGGTGGGTATTCACTGGGTTACCTATTTTGCTGGTATGCAAATGGCCGGTATAACTATTGGAATGCTGGCATTTTTTAGCTATCCCGTAATGACGGTGTTTTTAGAACCCTTATTTAATAAAAGCAGGCCAAAAGCAAAAGATATAATAAGTGCAGCGGTGGTTGTTTTAGGTATTTACTTATTAGTACCAAGTGCAAACTTAGGCGACGATGTGACCTTGGGTGTAATAACAGGTGTGATATCGGCATTGTTTTTTTCAATCAGAAACATTACCCATAAGCGCTACTTTAGCCAATATGGTGGCCCGCAAACTATGTTTTATCAAACCTTAGTGGCAAGCATTATGCTGTGCGCATTTATAGAAGTGCCAGTGTATGAGGTTAGTCATCACGACCTAATTTTAATTGCCATAGCGGGTGTTATTTTTACAGCTACACCACACTCGTTATTTGCAGCAAGTTTAAAGCATTTATCAGCGGCAACTGCGGGGTTAATTTCTTGCTTACAACCACTTTATGGCACCATACTGGCTATAGTAATTATTCATGAACGTCCTACTGTTATGACGTTAGTTGGTGGAGCGCTTATTGTTAGTGCCGCTTGTTTTGAAACGTGGTCAATCACTAAAAAGGCTCGACAATGAAAGTATTTGCACACCGAGGTGCCAGTGGGGATTTTCCTGAAAACACCAAAAGCGCTATTTTAGAAGCGTTAAAAGTAGGTGTTGATGGTATTGAAGTAGATATTCAAAGTTCCTTAGATGATTACATGTTAATACACGACTCATGGCTCGATAGAACCACCAGCGGTAAAGGTAGGGTGAGTAACTTTACGGCACATGAACTCTCTAAACTTGATGCTGGAAATGGTGAACAAATTCCTACTCTTCAGCAGTTGTTTGATTGGAATAATAATAAATCTTTATTAAATATTGAGCTTAAACATACATTTGAACTAGAAAGGTTTGTGGCTCAACTTGAAGAAAACATTGAGGCTAACAAAATATCGAAAGCCAATATTTTAGTATCATCGTTTGATCATCATCAACTACAGTGGCTTAAAAGCAAGCTACCATGGCTTAAAATAGGCGCCCTTACTTCTTCTATTCCAATTAACTATGCAAAGTTTGCAAGTGATTTAAACGCTTATAGCGTACATGCAGATAAAACCTTTATAAATAAGGCTTTTGCCGATGATGCAAAAAAAAGAGGCTTAAAGATTTATGCTTATACGGTCGATAGAGAACAAGATATAGCGCTAATGCTTGAGTATGGCATAGACGGAATTTTTACAAATTACCCAGCGCGAACCAAAGCTTACTTGTTATCGTTACAAAAAAGCTAACTTACACCTCCCTAACTAAAATAAGAATCGTAGGGCTTAAGCATAATGAGTAGTTTTATGAAAATTTATAACTATATAGAGCAAACATTCTTTTTTACGTTAACGCGTAAAATAGTCGGTAATTTGAGTTTTGTATTATTGTTCCAAGCAATTACGTTATTTTGGCTGCATCAGAGCTTAAGCGAACAACAGCAAAGTACAGGGCTATTTTGGCTACTTACGCTTGTTATTATATCTGGTTTTATTTTTACTCTTTTTTATATGCGTTTTTTAATTGTTCGCCCTGTTACTGCTATGCGCGATACTTTGATAAAAATAAACCAACAAGATGCAAATTTAGCAGCAAAACTTCCCCACTTTTCGTATGACGAATTTAAAGATTTAAGTTCACAATATAATATATTTACTGCCCATTTAAGTGAGTTACTCAGCACAACATATAACAGTGCTCAAGCTAGTGCACACAGTAATATACAAGTCACTGAATCGATGAAAAATACTGAGCAATCAAGTGAGCAACAAATACAGTTAAGCCACAGTATTATTAATGCCAGTATGCAAATAACCCAAAGCTTACAAAACATAGTAAATAATACAGATAGCGTGCATAACGTTAATAATGAACACCTTAACTTTGTAAAACTATCTGCATCAGAGCTCGCTGCTTTAGTAAAGCAGGTTAAACTTATTACTAATATGCTAGGTAGCTTTTCAAATACAATTGCGGGACTGAAAGAGAATAGTGAAAACATTCGTAGTATTTTAAAAATGGTTGAAGAGTTTTCTGATCAAACTAATTTGTTAGCCCTTAACGCCGCAATAGAAGCAGCTAGAGCGGGTGAAGCTGGCAGAGGATTTGCCGTAGTTGCAGACGAAGTACGCACACTTTCAATAAAGGTAAGTGGCGCAACTAGGCAAATAAGCGACTTTATAAATCAGATGAATGATTTGGTAAACGAGACAAATAAAGAGTCAGAGCAATTAATGATTCACTCCAATAATGCACAAAGCTCAATTAGTGCAACCTGTGAGGGTTTTACAAAAATGCTTAGTGAGTTTGAGCACAACCAACAACAACTACAACAAATAGCCAGTGCTGTACATATGCTTGAGGGCACTCAAACTAATACTCACCAATCGGTAGAGCAAATAGTAGCTTTAGGTGAGCAAGCTAAACAGCAAATAGATACGGCATTAGCCGATAGCGAGCAATCTCAACAGTTAAGCTTACAGACCCAACAACAGTTAAAGCGCTTCGTGCGCTAAGAAGCGTTTTCGGGCTCAGAGAAATATGGTAAATTACGCAGCTATTAATTTAAGTGTGTGAAGTGTGTGAGCAACCCTACCCCAGACTATGAAAAATTAGCCCTACAAATAAAAACCTGGGGGCAAGAGCTTGGTTTTAGCGAAGTAGGTATTACTGATATTGACCTATCTAAGCACGAAGCCCAATTGCAACGCTGGCTTGATGCTGGCTACCACGGCTCGATGGATTATATGGCTGCTCACGGCATGAAACGCGCTCGCCCTGCTGAATTAGTACCAGGTACACAGCGTGTTATATCCGTAAAAATGAATTATCTCCCTCCCGATGCTGGCTTTGCAAAAACCTTAAAAAATAAAGAAAAAGCATACATAAGTCGTTATGCACTGGGTCGTGATTACCATAAATTAATGCGTAATCGTTTAAAAAAACTTGGCCAAAAAATAGAGCAAGAAATTGGCGAATATGGCTTTAGGCCCTTTGTAGATTCAGCCCCGGTACTTGAGCGTCAACTTGCAGAAAAAGCCGGTTTAGGGTGGCGTGGTAAGCATTCGTTATTGATTAATCAAGAAGCAGGATCGTGGTTTTTTTTAGGCGAGCTATTTATTGATTTACCTCTACCAATAGATGCAGAGAATACGTTTGAAGGCTGCGGAAAATGTGTTGCTTGTATCACTCTTTGCCCAACAGGTGCAATTGTAGAGCCTTACGTTGTTGATGCACGTAAATGCATATCGTACTTAACGATAGAACACCAAGGCCCCATACCCGAACAATACCGAACTTTATTAGGCAACCGTATCTATGGTTGTGATGATTGCCAGTTGGTATGCCCTTGGAATCGTTATGGACAAATAACGGATGAAAATGACTTTCATCCCCGTACTCAATTAAAAAATAAAGATTTACTTGAGCTATTTGCTTGGGATGAGCCTACATTTTTAAAAAATACCGAAGGCAGCCCTATTCGCCGCATAGGTCACGAACGTTGGTTACGTAATATAGCGGTCGGTTTAGGTAATGCAGAGTTTAGCCCGGCTATTATTCATGCCTTACAAGATAAAAGCCAAATATGCAGCGAGCTTGTTTTAGAACATATTGAATGGGCGCTTGCTCAACAAAACGATAAACAACGATTACAAATTCGTAAAACGGCTAGGTTAATCAGAATCGTAGAAAAAGGCTTACCCAGAGATGCATAATGCAGTTGGAGTAAGCCTTAAAGTAACATTATTTGATTAAGTATATTTAGCTCTTTAAAAGCAATGACAGGTCTTGCTCAATTTCAGCAAAAGCTGCTTTTACCTTTTTAACAGACTCCTCTCTGGCCACTGAGTTTTGGATAGTTTCATCTACTTTTTTATAAATAAACACCTCCTGATCTTCATCTAATCCCATTGATGGGATACGTTCTTCGAGCTCTTCTTGTAACTGTTTAAACACTTTTTCGTTGTTTTGACGGTTGTCATTCAATAAGCTAATTAAGCCATGAAACTTACTGTGAACTGTACTTGCTACGGCATTAAGTTTTGCTTGTTGTGATTCAAGCATTTTCTTAGTCATGATGGCGCGTAGCTGCTGCTCGGTAACACTGACAATAAAACATACGTGGTCGCGTATACGCCCGTGCTTATCTGGATCGTGATCAGGCATATTTAAAATAAGTAAGCTAATCAATTCATAGTTAACTAAAATTCGATGCGAAAATTCATGTAAACGCCCTTTATTTTTAAGCATTTCAAATAGCTCCACCACAATAGGTGAACACACGCCACTTAATGCAAAGTGACTAATTTCATCGTTCTCTCTAAACTCAATATTACTTTGCAAATCAAAAGATTGTAGGCAATCTATAAGCGCTTTACCTAGCTCTTGAGGGTCGTTAATAAAACCTATGTTTTCAACGTAGTTAACTATCTGCCCCATTTCACTGCTGTTAGCCATGGCATTAAATGCAGTTGATGTAGCATCTTCAACTTGCTTTTCAAGGCTTTGTTTTTCAACAAGTACTTGGTTTAAATTTTTAAGCTTTGACTTAAGTTCATCATGGCCAAAGGGTTTTACAATATAGTCTTCTGCACCAACCGAGTAGCCTTCCATGCGCTCTTCAACTGTGCCACGAGCAGACACAAACATAACAATAATGTGTGCTGTATTTGGGTTTGCTTTAAGTGCCTTACATACTTCATAGCCGTTCATTTGCGGCATACTTACGTCGAGCAATATAACCTGAGGCATATAGCCTTCAACCATGTTTAAACACTCAGGACCACTTGTTGCTACTTGTAATTCAAAATCAAGCTCCTCTAAAATTTCCTCAATAATTTCAAGGTTAAAGGGTTCGTCATCAACGGCAAGTATTTTAGTTAAGGCCATAATTTATCATCCATTCAAATTCTCAAAAAAAGTTACTTGGTATGCTAACTAGCAATTAATTACTGTGTTGTATTAATTGATCTTCAGCCAAATGATCATCTAGATTTATTTCTAATGGCACCTGTATAGATATAGTTGCACCACCATTTTCGTTGTTACGTGCAGTGATCTCACCTTGATGTAAAGACACAAACTCTCTACACAATGCAAGGCCCAATCCGGTACCACCGGCACCGCTATTTGTTTTGCTGCTTTGTACAAACTTAGTAAAAATATGTTCCAGCTCATCCTCTGGTATACCGACCCCATTATCGGTAACTTCTATAGTAGCAAGCTTATTATCTGACTCTAAATTTACCCGTATTTTACTTTTGGGTTCGCTAAATTTAAGTGCATTACCTAATACGTTTCGAAGTAACTGATTTATTTGCTCTTCATCACATTGCGCAATTACAGGTAATGGCTGCGCGGTAAATACAACCTCAATTTCTTTTTCCATTGCCGTACCAGATACATCATCAATACTTGTTTTTATAATGTTCGCTAAATTATATGGACGAGGATTAAATGGAAACTTACCCACATCTAGCTTAGATAGGTCGAGTAAATTATTTAGTAACGACAGTAAACGCTCACCACTACTCTCTATTCGCGATAGGTATTTAATGAGTTTCTCTTTTGCAAAATCTCCAGTTTCTAGTTTGCTTAAACCAAAACGTGAAAAGCTTAAAATAGAGTGCATAGGTGTTCGAAGTTCATGCGACATGTTTGCTAAAAACTCTGATTTACTTAAGTTTGCAGCCTCAGCGACGTTTTTAGCGTGCTCGAGTTGTGAAGTACGCGCTCTTACTTGCTCTTCAAGGAGATCTTTTGCTTCAAGTAGTAAATCTTCTTTTTGCTTGAGGTGAGTTACATTTTTAAATATTACGGCAAGTGCTATTTCGCCATGGTGATCTATCTCATTAAAAGATCCCACTAACGGTATATAGCCCCCTGCAGTTTTAGATAAACGTAAGTCGCAGCTAAATTGGCGATTACTATTTAATGTCGAAATTTTATTTTTGATACCTAACGTTGAATCATCATCTAAAAAGCTAAATACTGATTTACCTTCTAGTTCGTTAAACGGTAAGTTAAATAGTTTTAAACAAGCATCATTAGCTTCTATCACTCTACCGCACTTCTCAAACAACATAATTGCATCAGGCGTATGCTTATAAATAACCTGAAGTAGGCTGTCTTTTTCAATCAGGGCATCAACCGTATCTTGTAGCCTTTCAACAAGTTCTGCGTTATGGCGTTTTAATAACTCTGTTTGCCACAGTTTATGTATTGATTGTAATAATGAGCTGTCGTTCAATGGCTTAATAAGTACGTCTTCTACACCTTGACGAATAGCTTCAATCATTGAAACTTGATCGGGACGTGAGGTAAATAATAAGCAACGGCAATGTGGTTGCATTATTTTTAAGTTTGAAAAAATTTCTAAACCGGTTCCGTCATCTAAAACAAAATCACTTATTAGTATATCGATTTGCTTTTCTTTCGTAATTTCTAAAGCTTCTGCAGAGGTGGTTGCTGTATGGGTCTCGATATGAGCACCAATCAAGCTGTTTTTCATTTTTTCGAGGCGCTCAGGAACATGATCGACGAGTAAAATAGTAGGTAACTGCAAAATATGATTAGAGCCTAATTCTAGTAGGCTCTCTAAAAGAGAAGTAATTTCTTTATTAGAAAAAAACGGGTAGATCACGGTTGCGTCAGGCGCAACATGATTTAGCTCACTAAACGCAGTTAGTTGCTCACCACTTTGTGCTTTTGGAGCAAGCAGCATAAAACGCTCTTGCGCTACTTGGCTAACAAGCGGTTTTATAGAATCAACAGGCACACCATGGGCAACAACAACTAAGTCGTAGTCGCCTATATTGGTATACATGTCTAGCATGCTGAAATGAATTAATTCGACTTCACATCCTATTAATTCTAAAAGCACTTTCACACGCATTGCGATGACACTGCTACTATCAACAATTAATATTTTTCGAATCATCAAGCTACACTTCAAATTAATAAACTTAATATGTTAATAGCGTAGACTATTTTTATTTAATTGGCATAAACCCTTCGTCTTATTTTGTAAAAAAATATTACAACATTATGAAAAATAATTTATTCCAGATGTTTTCCAAAAATAGTAAGGCTATACGCCTTATCATCCATTATGGCAACGCTTGGCAACTCACCCCATATTGCAAAATCAAAATGCTTAAACAATTTAACACTCGGTAAGTTATGACTAAAAATAAAGCCGAGTAATACTTTAATATTTAATTGCTTAGCTTGTGTTTGAGCAAATATCATTAGCTTTTTACCAAGCCCTTTACCTTGCGCTTTACTGGTAATGTAAATGCTCATTTCTACTGTGCCGTCGTAAGCTGGGCGCCCATAAAACGATTTATAACTTACCCAAGCAAGTACTTGGTTATTTTCGCAGTAAACGTAAATAGGCCTTTTATCGTTGTGGCTATTAAACCAGTCACGCTTTTCGTCAACGCTCACTTCTTGCGTATCTGCAGTTACCATTCGCCCTGCAATAGTTTCGTTGTAAATGGCTACAATTTCATTAAGATCATTAATAGTTGCTAAACGGATTGTCATAGGTCATTAGAGGGTTGATCAATTTGTTCCATATTAGCGTATGATTATCCAATCAAACAATCGTAAAGTTTAGGTAATGTAATGCTTAAAATAATTATAATAGGTTTAACGGCTTTACTTATTAATGCTCCCCTTCAAGCTCAAACACCATCAACCATAAATAAAACCTCTACACAGGACTGCCAAGATTTTACCAATGTAGATATACGAAAGCTTCGCTCAAAAGAATCTATTAACTTGTGCCAATTCAAAAATAAACCTTTGTTAATAGTAAACACGGCAAGTAATTGTGGTTTTACATATCAATTTAAAGGCCTTGAAGCGCTATATCAACAATACAAAGAGCAAGGTTTAGTCGTATTAGGGTTCCCCTCTGATGACTTTTTTCAAGAAGAAGACAATGAAAAAGAAACAGCGAAAGTATGCTTTGTAAATTATGGTGTAACTTTTCCCATGTTTGCCACCAGCAAAGTTCGTGGTAGCGAAGCAAATCCAATTTTTAAATATTTGAATGAGCAAACTAGCTCTCCAAATTGGAACTTTTATAAATACTTAGTGTCTGCTGATCGTAAAACAGTTTTACGGTTTAACAGCAAAGTGGCACCTAATTCAGAGCAAATGATTACTGCAATTGAAACTGCGTTTTCTGATAAATAAGTTTATACTGGTACAATTAGTTGAAACTAACTAGAATGATATTTCAATTCGGTAAAAAAAACACCACACTATACTCGGGAGATTTTATGACAGTAGCAAGCGCACGACATATACTTGTAGACAGTGAAGCACAATGCTTAGACTTAAAAACAAAAATTGAGCAAGGCGAAGACTTTGCTGAACTAGCAAAAGCACATTCTAATTGTCCTTCAGGTCAGGATGGCGGTGCTCTTGGTGAGTTTGGCCCTGGTATGATGGTTCCAGAGTTTGATAAAGTTGTGTTTTCTGCGCCAATTAATCAAGTACAAGGCCCTGTGCAAACTCAATTTGGTTATCATTTACTTGAAGTTACTAGCCGTTCAGAATAAATTTAACAGTACTGTAAGTAACATTTGATAAAAGCCGCTTATGCGGCTTTTTTATGGAGTAATTATGCAATTAATTGGTTCTGTACCTTCACCTTACGTGCGCCGCATTAGAATTTGGGCACAACAAAACAGCTGCAAACTAGAGCTTGTAAGTCTCGATATATTTTCTGAGCAAGATCGCCCTACTATGGCCAGTAAAAATCCAGCTCGAAAAATCCCAATACTGGTAGATGGCGACTTAACTCTTAGTGACTCTAATTCTATATTGCGTTATTTACTTGAAAAAACAGGTCAGCCAAAACTAACGTGGCCTCAAGAGCACTTACTTACGACTATAAATGCTTGTAACGATTCGTTAGTAGAAATGGTGTTATGTAAACGTTCTGGATTTGACACCAAAAGCGATAAATTATTTTTTAATCTGCAAAACGAACGTATTGAACAAACATTAAGCTTTTTAAATACCCATTTAAGCGATGAAGAATTTAAAAGCTGTGAATACCTCAACATCAGTTTATACTGCCTGCTTGATTGGATTTGCTTTCGCGAATTAGCTGACTTTAGTCAGCATTCAGCGCTTGTTGCTTTTCATAAGCAATATGACGAGCGCCAAGCAGCAATAGACACCAATCCTCGTCACTAATTTAAAAGGGTAAACACATGAGCGATATCGAAATTGAATCACAACTAGTTAACTTCGTAGAAAAAGTACGTGTTAGCGAAGTAATTTGGGCACTTGGTGCAGAAGATAATGGCTTTGTAGTGTGCGATTCTAACCAATTTGACGAAACTGACGTACTACTGCTTTGGGAAAGTGAAGCAGCAGCTAAAGCACAGTGTAAAGAAGAGTGGAAAGATTACAGCCCAGTAGAAATCAACCTTGATGAATTTTTAGATGCATGGGTTGAAGACTTAAATGAAGATAACGCACTTGTTGGTATCAATTGGAATGACGACCAAGTATGTGCAGAAATTGAACCTACAGGTTTAGCTCGCGCATTGAGTGAATAATACTTTATACGCTTTACTCTAAAAGCGGATAAAACCCGACTAGCATCTACTGCTAGTTGGGTATAAAATAAAACACATCATTATTTTCAAGGTATTACGTTGAAAACCCATCTTGGTCGCCGGCCCTTTTCAGCCATGGAACTGCACACTCTTTATAATGGATATATATACGGTGATTTTAAAGTTGCACGAGAGCAACCAAAACACTGGCATTTTTGGCTCCCTTTAATTGCATATTATAGCGGTGCTTATAGCGATGAGATTGGTTACTTAACGCTTGATGATCTGTCCCTTGAAAAAAACGTCTTATGTTTTAATTTTCATACCCACGGTAAAATAAAACCTCGTCTAGTTCCTGTACATCAAGCACTTATAAATGCTGGATTTAATGAATATATAACGTTCATCAAATCGCAAAACCAACACCGATTAATGTTCGACTTACCCGCTAAAACTGGCAGGTACAGTGAAAAAGTCCGCATTTGGTTTTCAGGCGAAGGTGAGCGAGCCGGTTATCTGCAAAAATGTGATATACCAAACGTAGATCAACTCGGTATGAAAACAGCAATAAGCAGTCTTCGTCTTAACTTTGAGCAACAAGTGCGTATATACGCCCTACAAGCTAACTCTAAAGACGCTTTTAATTACTTGATGGGTTTTAACGAGTATCCACAGGATGTGTTTAGCGATACCCACTTATTAAATACCGTTGTCCAACAAATACGTATTATTAACTCACACCTGCATTGGCAGCGTTTTATAACACGCGAAAGCCACTGACAAACTTTGTTACTATTTCCCCTTAAAGTCACCGTTATAATCAATTACTCTATTTAAAAAAACTGTTAGGATATCTAACCCCCTAATTATATGAGCATAAAAAAGCCTATTTAGGGTAGTTTCTAACAACAACAATCTAGGGATCACTATGTTTCTTAAAAGCCTCTTAACAGTGAGCGTTGCTTTGGCAATGGGTGCTGCAAACGCTAATGAATTCGTTATTGAAAAACTCGCAAAACCAAGTTCACAACAGGTGTCGTTAACACTCGACCCGAGCCAAGATACATTCACAGGGATGACTGAGATTTCCCTAGAAGTACTAAAACCAACAAAATACATTGAGTTAAATGGCGTAGCTTACGCTGTTAAAATGGCGCAACTGCTTGGTGATGAAAACTGTGATTTAAACAATGAAATGCTTAAAACAGGTAAAGTAAAATTTAGCTGTGATGAGCAAATTCAACCAGGTAAATACACACTTAAAGTTGATTTTTCAGCGCCATATAACCGTCAAAGTGTTGGTTTATACAAAACATTAGACCAAGGCACTCCTTACTTATTTACTCAATTTGAAATGAGTGATGCACGCCGTGCATTTCCTGTTTTTGACGAGCCAAGTTACAAAATTCCATTTCAGTTAACGATTACTGCGCCTACATCACAAAAAGTATATTCAAATACGCCAGAGTTAAAAACAACAGTTAATGGCGATATGACCACACACTTTTTTGATAAAACACCGCCAATCCCTTCATACCTAGTAGCGATGGCTGTTGGCCCGTTTGAAGAATTAGAAATTAAAGGCATGCCAATTCCTGGTCGTGTAATTACCCCTCAAGGTAAAATTCACTTAGCCCAATACGCAAAAGAAAATATGCCAAAAGTACTGGGCGCACTTGAAGCGTATTTTGGTATCCCTTACGTTTACAAAAAATTAGACTCAGTAGCGGTACCAGAGTTTCCATTTGGCGCAATGGAAAACTCAGGCTTAGTGACCTACAGAGAAGATATTTTATTGGTTGATTTAGCTGCCGCAACACGCAGTAAAAAACAACGTAATGTATCAATTATTGCTCACGAACTTGCTCACCAATGGTACGGTAACTTAGTAACCATGAAATGGTGGAACGACTTATGGTTAAACGAAGCGTTTGCTAGCTGGATGGCTGCAAAAATTACTAAGCAGCTTAACCCTGAGTTTGAATCGCACTTAGACCTGNGATGGTTTAGGTCTTGCTTACAGTAAAGGCAGCTCAGTACTTGCTATGGTTGAAAACTGGATTGGCGAAGATGCATTTCAAAAAGGTATTCAAAGCTACTTAAAAGAGTTTTCATATAAAAACGCAGAAGCGGCCGACCTGTGGGAAGCACTTGGTAAAGCATCAAATAAAGACGTAGCGAGTGTTTTAAAATCGTTTATTGAACAGTCTTCTTTCCCACTAGTTAAAGTAACTCAACAAGGTAGCAAAGTAACTATTTCACAAAGCCGCTTTGTAAATGCAGGCGTTGATGCGCCAGAGCAGTTATGGAATGTACCGGTTGCAATTAAATATGGTGCTGGCGATAAAGTAAAAACAGCAAATGTATTACTTAATAAACAAAGCCAAACTCTAGACTTAGACTTTGAACCAGAGTGGATTTATCCTGACCAAGGTGCACTAGGCTACTACCGCTGGGTAATGGATGACGCACAATTTAGCGCACTTGTTAAAAAGGCACCAAGCGTACTGAGTGATCGTGAACGCTTAGCGTTGTTATCGGCTACTGATGCACTACTTGATGCTGGTGTTATATCTGCTGCTAAGTTAATGCAAACACTTGAAGTGTTCGTAAGCGATAGCCACCCTCGCGTAGCAAATACCGCACTAGGTTACTTAGTATCGCAACAACGTACTTTTAAAGACGATAGCAATAAAGACCTATGGCCTGAATTTATTCGCGGTGCAGTAACGCCTGCAGCTAAAAAATATGGTTTAGAAGCTAAAGCGGGAGAAGACGGAGCTATTGCACAACTTCGTGCAGCCGTTGTATCACGCTTAGGTTTTGATGGTGAAGATCAAAACGTCATTAATAAAGCGAAAGAACAAACACAAGTTTATTTAAATGATCCACAAAAAGTAGATCCTTACTTAGCGGGTACGTACTTAACTCTTGCTGCTTTTCATGGTGACAAAGCGCTGCTTGATCAATTCATGACAACGTTTAAAACAACGAAAGATCCACAAGTACGCACTAACATGCTTGCTGCAATGGGCTTTTTTGGTAAACCTGAATTACAAAAAGCGGTATTAGCTTATAGCTTAACGGATGAAGTAACGGCATCTGACATGCGCACTATTTTGTCAGGTCAAAGTTATACAGATGAGCGCCAAGCGTTATTTATTGACTGGGTTTACAGTAACTACGATAAAGTAACAGCAAGCTTACCGCCTTTCTTTATTCCTAACTTGCCGTACTTTACAACGGCGAGTTGTAATGCAGAAAGCTTAGCTAGAACAAAGACCTTTTTTAACGAAAAAGTAGCCGATGTAGCCGGTTACGCTCGTACATTAAGTAAGCTTGAAGAAAGCACAAACGATTGTATCGCGCTTAAAACACGTGAACTAGAATCGGTTAATAGCTTCTTAAAAAGTAAATAATTATTAGGCTTATTAAGCTATAAAAATACAAAAGCCGCTGAATATAAATTCGGCGGCTTTTTACGTTTATGTTTACGTTTATATTTTTGCTTTATTTAATTACCAATAATCATCGTAAGTTTAGCTATAAAATCTTTGGCTGCTTGCTCAGAATTTATTTTAAACGCAACACCGTAGTGAATAGGCTGAGCACTTTTAAAAATACGCGTAGGAAAGCGTGTCATCTCGCTGCTATGAAAGTAGCCTTGCGCACGCGTTACGCCATCAATATCACTAAAATCATCGCTAAACACCTCAAATGCTGGGCGAATTACTATTTTACCCTTGCCGCTTTCGCTGTGGGTATAAAATGCTTCTTTAGAGTTTACTAACATGTACTCTGCAATATTTTTAATCTTAAAATTACTTCTGCACTGTAATTTAATAAGCTGTTCTGTCAGCTCGTCTGCACTATAAGCCACGTGTAATCCCTATTAGTTAATTTGCGTATTAGATTAACGCATACACACAATAAAATCTGAATTTATTTGTCTGCTTTACTGCGTTATATCACATACAAAAGCGAGTTTTTCATTGTTGTAACTCATTCTTGTTATATTTGTTTCGCAGTAGGTGCTTAAATTAAGCCATTGCGATACTTCATCACTTCCATCAAGTTTACGCTGATAAACGCGGTTTTTAATAGCATAAGCGATAGTTGCATCATCTTTCAAAATAAAATCTTGAACTTGAGCAGGTAACCTTAGTAGGTCTTCAACTTGTTTATCTTGTGGATTAAAACTCGCTAAAATATGTTGCTCGTTTTTAGTGTAACTAAATAAAAATGCAGCCGTAGAGTTGTTATAAATAAGCGTTCGGCCAATATTACTGGCAGCTATTTTTCCCTTCGCTTGTGCAACAGAAGTATATTGAAGAGTATGAGGCTTTCCTAAAATAAACATCACTAAATCACTTTGAACGCCCCAAGCATGGTAGCCAACAGGTTCAATCCAATCAAAAATACGACTTGGCGCATCTTCGCTTTTGAGTGGGTATTGCCACAGTTTTTGCTTACCATCTGCCTCTACAACAATCGCTGATATCGCATCACCACTTGGCATAACCGTTGGTGAATATTCGCTTACGGGAGAGTTAGTTATATTGGTAACTTTTTTTGATGTTAAATCGTAATGAGCAATATCGGTTTGGCTTTGCTCATCAGCAATCACCTCATGAGTAAAGTATAAACCTGTACTTGTTAAGTGCGGTTGGTTGTTATAACTGTTTTTATCACTCACTATACTAACTTGTACCCCATAAGGCGTATTTAAATCAGCAAGTAATACTTGGCTTTTTGGCATGCTAGCCTGCGCCATAATTGGGCTAAGCGCTGCTATAGAAAATATCCCAAGTAATGGTTTAATAAGTTTCATGCTTTCTCTCGTTTTAATTTTAAGCACCTCATGATAACGTTATTTGCTGATGACGTCACTTGAGCTAAGTCAGTCAACTCTTAAGATACCCAAACGGCTTAAAATAATGTTAAGTTTAGTCTGGTTATAAAACCTGTTCCTAAAAAAGAGAATTAACATGTCAGCTAAAAATCCTATTATTGCGATTACGGGTTCGTCTGGTGCGGGTACAACCACCACAACCAATGCAATTAAACATATTTTCCGTAGCCTTAATATTGAAGCGGCTTTTATCGAAGGAGATAGCTTTCATCGTTACACTCGCCCTGAAATGGATAAAAAAGTACGTGAAGCACAACAAGAAAATAAACACATTAGTTACTTTGGCCGAGAAGCAAATGACTTTGGTGCTTTAGAAGCGTTGTTTGAAAACTATAGTGAAACAGGCCAAGGTAAGTTACGCCGATACTTACACACCTTTGATGAAGCCGTCCCATATAATCAATTACCGGGTACATTTACTCCTTGGCAAGACCTTGACAGTAATACTGATATATTGTTTTATGAAGGGTTACACGGTGGTGTAGTTGATCAAGATGTAGACGTGGCAAAGCATGTCGATTTATTAATAGGCATGGTTCCAATTATTAACCTTGAATGGATTCAAAAATTAATACGCGACACATCCGAACGAGGCCATTCTCGCGAAGCGGTTATGGGCTCTATTGTGCGCAGTATGGATGACTATATAAATCATATTACCCCGCAGTTTTCTCGTACCCATATTAATTTTCAGCGGGTGCCTACTGTTGATACCTCAAATCCATTTAGCGCTAAAGATATTCCATCACTCGATGAAAGCTTTGTAGTTATTCGCTTTAGAGGAATTGATGATGTTGATTTTCCTTATTATTTACGCATGATCGAAGGCAGTTTTATGTCTCGTATTAATACGCTTGTAGTACCAGGCGGCAAAATGGGCTTGGCTATGGAGCTTGTGCTTACCCCATTAATTAAAGATATTATTTTGAAAAAGCGTGCACTGGAAAACCTAGCACCACTCGATTTACCTATTTGATTACCGACTCTTTTTTGTTAAAGCTAACTCACGTACACTGCTGATTTTGCTCAAGGTGAGATCAGCATGTCACAACAATTAAAAATTATTGTCGGTTCTAAAAATCCTGTAAAAATAAATGCCGCTAAACATATTTTTACTATGTATTTTCCAGAATGTATCATTGACTGTGAAGGTGTGAATGCTTCCTCAGGCGTGCCCGATCAGCCTATTGGCGAAGACGAAACACGTATTGGCGCTCAAAACCGTGTTAATTATTGCAAAAAGCACCACCAAGCTCACTATTACGTTGCAATGGAAGGCGGTGCAGAGCAATTTAGCTATGGTGCAGCAACCTTTGCTTACGTTGTTATTGATAATGCCTTAAATCAAGTTGTAGGGCGTAGCAGCAACCTTCCTCTACCCCAAGTACTTTATAATGCATTACTTAAAGGTGAAGAACTTGGCGATGTAATGGACAAAGCATTTAATACCACCAACGTTAAACAAAAAGGTGGCGCTATTGGTCTACTTACCAACAATCATGCCACGCGCGAAAGTACCTATACACAAGCACTCACTTTAGCTATGGCGCCTTTTTTACACCCTGAGCTATACGGCCAAACAAATTAATTTAGGAAGTTTAATGAAGTACAACTATGTATTGTTTGATGCAGACGAAACCTTATTTAGGTTTGATATTTTAGCGGGCATGACTCGCATGTTTAAAGCTTACAACGTAGATTTTAGCCAAGACGATTATATTCATTATCAAAAAACCAATAAGCAGCTGTGGGTTGATTATCAAAATGGCACTATTAGCGCAGATTACTTACAAGTAACACGCTTTAATGAGTGGGCTTCAAAACTTAATGTGCCAGCAAAAGAGCTAAACGATGCTTTTCTAGATTCTATGGCGCAAATTTGCGAGCCATTACCTGGTGCTATTGAGCTTTTAAATAAACTTAAGCCAAATGCTAGATTAGGTATTATTACTAACGGATTTGCCCGCTTACAAACCGTACGCCTTGAGCATACTGGCTTAAAAGATATGTTTGAATGGTTAGTTATATCTGAACTTGTAGGTATAGCAAAACCGAATAAAGCAATTTTCGAGCACACATTTGAGCTAATGGGTAACCCAGATAAAAGCGAGATACTTATGGTAGGTGATACCGCGGCAAGTGACATACTTGGCGGCAACAATGCTGGTATTGATACTTGCTGGTTACAGCACCCTGGTGAGCAATTAGCCGACGGAATAAAGCCAACCTATACCGTAGCTAGTTTAAATCAGTTACAAGCTCTTTTAGAGTTATAATATAGTAAATTTCACGCAAAAAAAATGACGCTAATTAGCGTCATTTTTTATAACTGTTTTTCGAGCTGCTCTTTTACTGCTTTTAGGCTGGAGCTAACTCAAGACCGGGTGCAGGCATCGTCACAGGCGTTTCAAATGTTGCCCACTCCCATGCTGACTCTGTAGCCATTATTTTACGAAGTAATTTATTATTTAAATCATGACCCGATTTAAATGCAGTTACTTTACCTAAAAGGTTATGGCCTGTCATAAACATGTCACCAACACAGTCTAATATCTTGTGCTTAACAAACTCGTCGCTATAACGTAAACCGTTAGGATTTAAAACTTTGAACTCATCAAGTACCACAGCACTATCCATGCTACCACCTAGCGCTAGGTTGTTTGCATGCATGTATTCAATATCTTTCATAAATCCAAAAGTACGCGCACGGCTAATTTCTTCAATAAAGCTTTGCGTTGTTATATCCAACCCAATACGTTGGCGACTTTCATTGATAGCTGGGTGGTTAAATGCAATCTCAAAGTCGATATGAAAACCATCATATGGTTCAACTTCAGCCCACTTATCACCTTCTTCAATGCGTACTTTTTCTTTAATACGGATAAAGCGTTTAGCAACGTTTTGCTCTTCAATTCCGCCTTTTTGTAACAGATATATGAATGGTAATGCACTACCATCCATAATCGGCACTTCTGAGCTATCTAATTCTACAATTAGATTATCAATTCCCATTGCAGCAACGGCTGCAATAAGATGCTCAGTAGTCGATAAGCGAACACCATCTTTGTTAATTAAACAGGTACACAACTGCGTATCACCAACGGCTTCAGGTGTTGTTTCAAAATCAACAACCGGATCAAGGTCGACACGACGAAATACAATCCCAGTATTTGCGCTCGCAGGTCGGAGAGTTATTGTGACCTTCTCACCTTTATGAAGTCCAATTCCTATGGCTTTGACTACTTCTGCAATCGTACGCTGTTTAATCATAGGTATGCTCACTTTTAAATCAGTTACAGTTATATGGCGGATTTTAACATAAATCCTTTTGCCTTTCAATATTTGTACATATTTCAAACAAAAGTATTATTAAATGTTAATCAGCCTGCTTACGTAAAAAAGCGGGGATATCAAAATAATCACCACCTTCTGATTTATCCGCTTTTTTACTATTTTGTGCTGAAGAGCTTGATGCACTGCTTGAACTAGTTGTAGGCGCTTTTTCTTTGCTTTGCGTTTGCGCTTTAGCAGTGTTTTCTTCAGTGTTTGTATCTTGGCTTGCAAAGCTTGGTACGTACATACTGCTCGTTTGGTTTGATGTGCTTGCAACATCAGAACCTGATGCTTTTTTAAAGCCGTTATCAACAATACCAAACTGTGGACGACGATCGCCGCCTAAGCCAGTTGCAACAACCGTTACACGTAGCTCATCAGTCATTTCTGGGTCGATTACCGCACCAACAACAACCGTTGCGTTTTCTGACGCAAGTGCTTTAACGTGATTACCAACAATTTCAAATTCTTCAATCGCAATGTCCATACCAGCGGTAATATTAACTAAGATACCTTTAGCACCTGTTAAATCAACGTCTTCTAGTAGTGGGCTTGAGATAGCGGCTTNCCTGACGCAGACGCCGTTCCCATCATTGCAGTACCCATTGCAGACATTACAGTTCTAACATCGGCGAAATCCACGTTAATTAAACCAGAACGTGTAATTAGCTCTGCTATACCTTGTACCGCACCAAATAATACGTCATTAGCTTTAGCGAAGGCATCTAGAAGTGTAGTCCCTTTTCCTAAAACTTTAAGCAATTTATTGTTCGGAATTGTAATAAGTGAATCTACAATTTCTGACAATTCGTTAATACCTTGTTCAGCGGCTGCTGCACGTTTTTTACCTTCAAAATCAAAAGGACGTGTTACAACTGCAACGGTTAAAATACCGAGTTCTTTAGCAATTTTAGCAACTACAGGTGCTGCACCAGTACCTGTACCACCGCCCATACCGGCTGCAATAAATACCATATCGGCGCCTTCAAGGCTGGCACGAATTGTATCTGCATCTTCTTCAGCCGACTTACGGCCTACTTCAGGGTTTGCGCCCGCACCCAACCCAGAGGTTATTTGCGTGCCTAGCTGAACTGTAATATCGGCAGCAGAGTTACGTAATGCTTGCGCATCTGTATTTGCGGCTATAAAACGCACGCCTTCTATTTGTTGCTTTACCATGTGCTCAACAGCGTTACCGCCACCACCGCCCACGCCGATTACTTTAATTACAGCTTCTTCGCTGTGTTGTTCCATTATATCAAACATGTTTACTCTCCGACTTGAGTCTTAAAACTCGCCTTGGAACCATTTAGTAATGCGGTTCCACCAATTATTGTTATCCTCTGCTTTCGACTTTTGTGCATTCATCGATTGCATGGTACGCCCGTATTGTAACAAACCAACAGCGGTTGCGTACGAAGGATCATCTACATAGTCTGTCAAACCAACCATCCCGATTGGCTTGCCTATTCTTACTGGCATTTGGAAGATGTCTTCTGCCACCTCCATCGCGCCAGTCATTTTAGCAGTTCCGCCTGTAATAACGAGACCTGCCGCAATTTGGTCTTCTAAGCCTGAACGACGAATTTCTTCCATCGCAAGCTCAAATAATTCTCTAAAACGAGGCTCTACCACCTCAGATAATGTATGGCGCGACATTAACCTTGCTGGTCGTCCGCCTACACTTGGTACTTCAATTGTGTCTTCGCTACTTGCCATTTGGCTACTAGCACATGCGTATTGTACTTTGAGTGACTCGGCATGTGATATAGGTGTGCGAAATATTTTTGCAATATCACCAGTAACTTGGTTACCCGCCACTGGAATAACCGCAGAGTGACGAAGTGCGCCATTAATATAAATGGTGATATCCATAGTGCCGCCACCAATATCAAGTACTGCAACACCTAGCTCTTTTTCGTCATCTGTTAGTACAGAATAACATGACGCTAATGCAGTAAAGATAAGTTGATCGACTTCAAGACCACAGCGCTCTACGCATTTCTCGATATTTTTTGCCATATCGTTTGAGCACGTAATAATGTGTGCACGCGCTTCCATACGAACACCACTCATACCAAGTGGGTTTTTAATGCCCTCTTGCATGTCGATACTGTATTCTTGCGGCAATGCATGCAGCATTTTACGCTCTGCCGAAATAGGCACAGAACGCGCAATATGAATTACATTTTCAATGTCTTCGTCAGTGACTTCGGTATTATTAATTGCCACCACGCCACTTTCGTTTTGGCATTGTATATGTTTGCCAGAAATACCCAAATACACAGAGCTAATACGACAATCAGCCATTAACTCGGCTTCGTCTATTNCTCAGACACTAAGTTTAAATCGTTAACGCCGCCTTTATCCATACCATGAGATACTTGGCTGCCCACACCAACAATGCTGAGCTTGTTATCTGCGGTGATTTCACCTACCGTGGCAACCACTTTCGAGGTGCCAACGTCTAACCCTATTACTAGGTTTCTTTCTGCTGACTTAGTCATGCCTTACTCTTATTTTGTAATTGTTCTTCTTGCACTGGCTTAAAGCTGACTGCAAGGCCGGTATCATACCGTAAATCTATTGTATCTACTTGTGCATCTGCACGTTGTTCCATTCGTGGATAAACGTCTATAAAACGTTGTACACGCTTGGCTTTATCTTTACGTCCTAAATTTAAACGTATTCCGTTATCTAACCATAGTTGCCACGAAAAGCGCTCCGACAATGCCAAACTTGTTAACGTTAAGCCGTTAACTTTTAGCATTTCATCAAATTGCTTAAAAGCAATCCACGCTTCTTCTTCGCTGCCTTCTGGGCCGTATAACTGCGGTAAGTCATGATCTAACTTATCGCTGCTGGCTTGAAATGCCTGACCACTTTGGTTGAGCAATAAGTCGCTATTCCAATGTGCTACTACTTCATGTTCAACAACATATACTTGTATAGTATCAGGCCATTGTTTACGCACCGAAGCGGTAGCAACCCAGGGTAAGTCTTGAACTAGCTGCTGCACATGCTTGACATCAAGTTCAAAAAAACTACTTAAATCGGCTTTTTTAATCGCTTTTATAATTGCCGTTTCATCTGTGTATTTAGGCTGCCCTTGCACTGTAAGGTGCTTAATTTGAGCATCTTTGTTTTCAACTAACCAATCCGATACACCTGTTGTAATTTGCACTAAGCCAATTACAACTATCAGAAAAAAGCTCACACCAAAAATCAGAGACCAATTAAGTTTCAGTTTGATTTCCTGAGCTTTTTCTAAAAGGGGATGCATATTAAAGCGTTTGCTCTAAAATGCGAACAACTAATTGTTCAAAAGTTGCCCCATTCGCTTTTGCCGCCATTGGCACTAACGACTTTTCAGTCATGCCTGGTACTGTATTTACTTCAAGCAGGTAAAAGTTACCTTGCTCGTCTTGCATCGCATCAACACGGCCCCAACCACTTGCGCCCACTAAATCAAATGCATCTAGCGATATAGCTTGTAAGTACTTAGTATCTTGCTCTGATAAATCGGCAGGACAATGATACTGGGTTGTATTTGATTGATACTTAGCTTGGTAATCGTAAAAACCATTTGGCGTAGTCATTTCAATGACTGGTTGTACTTCGTCGCCAAGCACTGTAACTGTGAATTCACGTCCCGTGATCCACTGCTCTACAAGCACTTGATTATCAAACTTAAATGCATTAGCTAGTGCGTCTTCAAGTTCTTGTGCTGTACTTGCTTGCGCCATACCTATGCTTGAACCTTCGTGCGATGGCTTAACCATTACCTTTTTAAACTCACCCATAATAGCTGCAGCATCAAAGCCTTTTTTAGCGTCAACTACGGCATAAGGTGCAGTGCTTAAACCCGCTGATTTAAATAAGTGCTTACAACGTACTTTATCCATAGCAAGTGCTGAACCCAGTACATTACTGCCCGTGTAAGGCAGGTTCATAAATTCAAGCGCACCTTGTACAGTTCCGTCTTCGCCACCACGACCATGCAAAGCAATAAAAACGCGCTCTACATTTAATTCTTTTAACTCCCACAAAGAACGACTTTGCGGGTCAAATGCAATTGCATCAATGCCACTATTTTGCAGCGCATTTAAAACAGCCTGACCCGATCGTAAAGACACTTCACGTTCTGCTGAGTTACCACCTAGCAGTACCGCTACTTTACCAAATTGTGTGTTTACCTGAGTCATACTTCACCTTGCTTAAGTTTTTCTATCGACATACCCGTCGCAGCTAATGTTTTAACTAACTGACCTATATTACCAGCGCCTTGGGTTAATACTAAATCATTATTTTGTAAATTTGCGGCCAAAACGCCTGCAAGCTCTGCATTTGTTGCTACATGCAGCGGCTCTTTGCCACGTTGACGAAGGCTACGGCATAAGCTTTTGCTGTCTGCGCCGACAATAGGATCTTCACCAGCGCTATACACATCAAGCAGTAGCAACTGATCTACATCAGCAAGTACTTTTACAAAATCTTCGTATAAGTCGCGTGTACGGGAAAATCTATGAGGTTGATATACCATTACTAAACGCTTATCAGGCCAACCTTCACGTACTGCTGCAATTGTTGCTGCAACTTCTGAAGGATGATGCCCGTAATCATCAACTAACATCACATTGCCACGCTCGTTTTCAAATTCACCATAGTGCTGAAAACGACGACCAATACCTTCAAACTTCTGCAGCGCTTCTAAAATTGCATGGTTCGCAATGTTTTGATCTTTTGCCACAGCAATCGCAGCGGTTGCATTAAGTGCGTTGTGTCTACCTGGCATATTCAACGTGGCAGTTAAACACTCACCTTGCTTGTTAGTTACTGTAAATGTGCATGTATTAGCTGATTGGCTAAAGTCGCTCATGCGGTAATCAGCATCCTTCGATTCGCCATACGTAATAACTGGGCGACCAAAGCGCGGAATAAGTTCAGCAGCAACTTCAGAATCAATACATACAACAGCTAAACCATAAAACGGCAAGTTATGAATAAAATCCACATATGTGTCTTTCATCTTTTCAAGACTGCCACCGTAAGTATCCATGTGATCTTCTTCAATATTTGTGATCACCGATACCATTGGCTGTAAGTGTAAAAACGACGCGTCGCTTTCATCAGCTTCTGCAATTAAAAAATCACTTTTGCCTACTTTTGCGTTACTACCTGCGCTATTTAACAAGCCACCAATAATAAAGGTTGGATCAAGCCCTGCTTGTCCATAAATACTCGCAATTAAGCTTGTTGTCGTTGTTTTACCATGCGTACCCGCAATTGCTATACCGTGGCGAAAACGCATTAATTCAGCCAACATTTCTGCGCGGCGAACAACAGGAACTCTTGCGGCTTTGGCTGCAATAATTTCAGGGTTTGTTTCATCAATCGCACTTGAAACAACGACTACATTGGCATCTTTTACGTTATTTTCATGATGGCCAATGAATACCTCAGCACCGGCTTTAATTAAACGATCTGTCATAGCGCTATGGGCAATGTCAGAACCTGTAATACGGTAGCCTTCAAAAGCGAGTACTTCAGCAATACCGCCCATACCTGCTCCACCAATACCAATAAAGTGAATGGTTTCTATTCGGCGCATTGCAGGGCGTGTGTGTTTTTCTTGTACTGACGTTTCTTTCACTTATTTTCTCTTATTTGTTACTTGCTCACAGTGCGTTGCTACGCTTGCTGTGGCATCTAAAATGGCTTGTTTTTTTGCATTTGTAGCCATTTCAGTAATTAATGAAGGTTGGGCTAAATACGGGCTTAATAGTTCAACAATTGATTGTTTATTAAACTGCCCTTGTGGCATTAATAATGCGCCATTAGCCATCACTAAATATTGTGCGTTCGCTGTTTGATGGTCGTCCACGGCATGTGGAAACGGAACAAAAACGGCCATTTTACCTGCCGCTGCAATTTCGCTAACAGTTAACGCACCAGCACGGCAAACAACAATGTCAGCCCAGCTATACGCTGCGTCCATATCATCAATAAATTCAGCTATTTTTGTATTACTGCCTGTAAAAGCATGCATTTTATAAGCGGCTTCTACGGTAGTTAAATGACCCTTACCTGTTTGATGCCATATACTTATTGGAGCTGTATTATTTAGTACTTTAAATGCTTCTGGTAATGTTTGATTAAGCACTTGTGCACCAAGCGAGCCGCCCACTACTAAAATATTAATAGGGCTTGATACATCGCGTTTGGCTATATTCATAACGCTTTGGCGAACTGGGTTACCTACTAGCTCGGCTTGACCCTGTGCAAAAGCACTTGGAAATGCAGCTAATACTCGTGTAGCCACCTTAGCTAGCAGTTTATTGCTCATACCCGCTACAGCGTTTTGCTCGTGAATAACCAGCGGGATACCTAAACTTTTTGCGGCAATTCCCGTTGGACCCGTAACATAACCGCCCATTGCAAGTACTACATCAGGACGCTGTTCTTTCAATACCTTACGCGCCTGCAATACTGCATTAATTACCATGAATGGGGCTTTAATAAGACGCTTTAATCCGTTACCACGAACACCTTTAACATTAATAAAATCAATATCTATATTGTGCTTAGGTACAACGCTCGCTTCCATTCGATCTGGTGTGCCGATCCAGCTAACTTGCCAGCCCTGCTGTTTTAAATAATCGGCTACTGCAATACCGGGAAAAATGTGTCCGCCAGTTCCACCAGCCACTACTACTAATTTTTTACTCATCGCTTACCTCCGCGTGAGGTGGCTTGTTTGGTTGCCATTTTGGTTTCAAAATCTACGCGTAATAAAATACCCGTGGCAATCGTCATAATTAATAAGCTTGAGCCGNCCGCCATAAGAAATAAACGGCAGGGTTAAACCCTTCGTCGGTAAAATACCCGCGCTCGCACCTACATTCACCATGGTTTGAAATGCAAACCAAATACCAATGGCAAATGAAAAGTAGCCTTCGTATTCCTTGCCGCATTTAAGGGCTTGTTGGCCTATTAATAAGGCTCTAAATACTAAAGTAGCTAATACCGTTAAAATACTTACAACGCCTATTAAGCCAAGTTCTTCACCTATAACGGCAAAAATAAAATCGTTATGTGCTTCAGGTAAATATTGTAGCTTTTGTACACTGTTACCTAAGCCTTGACCAAACCAACCCCCCTGGCTATATGCCATTAGCGATTGCACCAACTGATAACCCTTTCCAAAAGGATCATCCCAAGGGTCTAAAAAGCCAACAACACGTGCCATACGATATGGTTCAACAATAATAAGTAATACAACCAGACCAACGCCCGTTAAAATAAGTACAAAAAACTGCCATAACTTAGCACCAGCTAGAAACAATAAACCAACCGTTGTTACAAACATAACAACCACTGTGCCTAAATCTGGCTGCAGCAGAATAAGCAGTGCATACACTGCAAATACAGCAATAGGCTTTGCAAAGCCTTTAATATTTTCTTGTACTTCTTCGCGTTTTCTTACCAAATAACCCGCAATATAACTAAAAAAGTACAACTTAGCGGCCTCAGCCACCTGAAAACCAACAGGTCCTATAGGTATCCATCGTTTAGCGCCGTTTACTTCACGCCCAATAATCAATACCGCTATTAATAGCACCATGCCTAGTATTAATAGATAAGGGTTTGATCGTTTCCACCACTCCATTGGCACACAAACGCTTATCCAAAAAAGCACAAAAGCCATTGCTAAAAACATGCTATGGCGAATGGTAATATGGTACGGGTCATCAAATAACCGCTCTGCGGTAGGCATTGATGCGCTGGTCACCATGATAAAACCAACACCAATTAGCATTATTACGCAGTACAATAGCGGTACATCGTATAACTGCGCCGAAGGCTTAGGTGTTAATGCGTCTCTTATATCGGCAAAAGCAATCATAACGCCCCTGCCATTACACACTGAACAAAGTCATCACCGCGTTGCATATAGTTGTTATACATATCAATGCTGGCACATGCGGGTGCTAATAAAACAATATTGCCTGTACTACTAAGTACTTTGGCAAAAGTAACGGCTTCTTCCATATTGTTAGTTAAATAACTCTTATTGGTAATCGCAGCTAAGTCACTTGCATCTTTACCAAAACAAATTAATGCTTTTACATGCTGTTCTATGTAGGGTTTAAGCGCATTTAAATCAGCACCTTTGGCATCGCCACCAGCAATAACAATCAGATTTTCACCGTCACTAGCTAAACTATCTATTGCAGCAATGGTCGCTCCAACATTAGTTGCCTTTGAATCGTTAAAATACTTTACACCGTTAAGCTCAGCTACAAATTGGCAGCGATGAGCCAATCCATTAAATTGACCTAACGCATTTTTATATTGCTCTTTGCTTACTTCAAACGGACTTAAGAGCGCCATTACTGCAAGCGCATTTAAATAATTGTGCTTACCCACTACCGCAAGCGTATCAACAGGTAAAAAGGCATCGCCTTTAACCATAAAGTGAGTTTCGCCATTGTGCTGCGCTAAATGGTAATCACCTTGTTGAGCACCAAAGCTAATTAAAGGGGTTGTACCGCGTTCAACTGGATGTGTTTGACTATCGTCTGCGTTGACAACAATAAGCTCTGCGAAATTATAAATACTAAGCTTTGAATCTATATAAGCTTGGTAACTGTCGTAGCGGTCAAGATGATCTTCAGACACATTTAATACCGTTGCACTTACTGGTTTTAAACTCGTTGTGGTATCTAACTGAAAACTCGATAACTCAAGCACATACACATCAAAATCATCATTGAGTAAATCAAGTACCGCTGTGCCAATATTCCCACCCAAAGCAACTTTATAGCCGGCTTCTTTTAACACTTCATAAGCGAGCGTAACCACGGTTGATTTACCGTTAGAGCCCGTTACTGCAACAACCGGTTTTGTATTAATACGTGCAAATAACTCAACGTCGCCAATCACTTCAACACCTGCGTTAATTGCATCGGCAACAGCTGGTATTTTTAAGCTAAGCCCAGGGCTTATAATAATCATATCGCTTGAACAAAGCTCTGCGTCATCCAACTTACCAAAGTGGGTATCTAGAGTTGGCGCGTGCTCTTTTAACCAATCAATCCCCGGCGGGGTTACTCGGCTATCAACGACCTTTGGTGTGAGGCCATGAGATAATAGAAAACGCACAATGCCCAGACCGGTTACACCGAGTCCGAGCACTGTTATTTGTTTGTTTTTTATCTCGTTTAAATACTGCATTTATCGAATCTTTAAAGTAGCTAAGCCAGCAAGCACTAGCACAACAGAAATAATCCAAAAGCGCACAATAACGCGAGGCTCTGGCCAACCTTTTAATTCATAATGATGATGAATCGGCGCCATTCTAAAAATACGTTGACCGCGTAATTTATACGACCCCACTTGTAATATTACCGATAGTGCTTCCATTACAAATACACCGCCCATAATAATAAGCAGTAACTCTTGGCGTACTAAAACAGCAATAATACCTAATGCGCCACCAAGTGCTAATGAGCCAACATCGCCCATAAATACTTGTGCTGGGTAAGTGTTAAACCATAAAAAGCCAAGCCCTGCGCCCACAATGGCAGTACACACAACCACAAGCTCACTCGCCAGCGGTAAATGTGGAATATGCAAGTAAGCCGAAAAGTTAATATTACCTGTTAAGTAAGCAATAATTGCCAATGCTGAAGCCACTAAAATAATTGGCACAATCGCCAAGCCATCTAAACCATCGGTCAGGTTTACCGCGTTTGATGTACCTACTATCGCAAAATACGTAAGCACGATATAAAACAAACCTAATTGCGGTAATACGTCTTTAAAAAATGGAACAACAAGTGATGTTTCAGATGCTTGTGCACTGGTAAAGTACAAAGCAGTAGCTACAACTAATGCAATGACCGACTGCCAAAAGTACTTCCACTTAGCAATTAAACCTTTTGGATCTTTACGAATAACTTTACGGTAATCATCAACAAAGCCAACAATACCTAAAGAGCCAATTACAAACAGTGTTGCCCATACGTATTTATTTGATAAATCGGCCCAAAGTAGCGTGCTGGTAAAAATAGCCGCTAAAATAAGTAAGCCACCCATAGTCGGCGTACCCGACTTAGACAAATGCGATTGCGGACCGTCGTCTCGAACTGTTTGGCCTATTTGCATACGTTGCAAACCACGAATTAACTTAGGTCCTAAATAAAGAGACATAATTAGCGCAGTTAAAATACCTAAAATGGCACGTAGCGTTAAATACGAAAAAACATGAAAACCACTAAAATACTGTGTTAAATACTCTGCCAGCCAAACTAACATTATGATACTCCATTGATGGCTTGTTGCTGGCCATTAACTAAATCGGTTACTAATAATTCCATGCGAGAACTGCGCGATCCTTTCACTACTATTGTTGTTTTAGTATTCACTTTATTAATACTTTCTTGAATTTTTTGCTGCATTTGTTCGCGGCTCGAAAAGTGGCGATTAGGGAGTTCAAACACATCACTTGCGTATTTACTTAATACACCTAATGTAAATAACTCATCAATCCCTTGCTCAAGTGCATACTCGCCAACTTCTTGATGGTACTTACGTGCATCTTCACCTAGCTCACCCATGTCTCCCAGCGCTAAAATGCGGTGACCTTGCATATCACTTAACAAGTCAATCGCAGCCTTTACCGACTTAACATTGGCATTATAGGTATCATCAACCACGGTGAGTAAATCAGACACTTCAATTAAATTAACGCGCCCTTTTACATCCCCCATTGTGGCAAGTGCATTGGCTATTTCTTCAAGGGTTACGTTAAATTCACTGGTCAGTGCAGCAGCGATAAGTGCATTACTAATATTGTGCTTACCCGGAAGTGCCAAAGTAACAGGTACTTGCTTGTTTTTAGTGCAAAGCGTAAAGCTTGCACGTGCATTGGCATCAAGCGTGATGTTCTCTGCCCAAATGTCTAGTTTTTCGGTTGTAGAAAAACGTTTAACATTACGCCCTTTAAGCTTATCTAACCAATACTGGCTAAATTCACTATCGCAGTTAACAATCGCAACGCCGTCATCTTTAAGGCCGTCAAAAATCTCACCTTTAGCTTTTGCGACTCCCATTAAACTACCAAAACCTTCTAAGTGAGCTGCTGCAACATTACATACAACGGCCACATCTGGTTTTGTCATTGCCGTTGTGTAAGCAATTTCACCTAAGTGATTTGCACCTAGCTCAATTACAGCAAAACGATGTTGAGGCTCTAAGCGCAATAACGTAAGTGGGACGCCAATATCGTTGTTAAAATTACCTTTAGTAGCTAATACATCACCGTGAACCGACAAAATTGCCGCACACATTTCTTTTACGGTGGTTTTGCCTACACTCCCTGTAATTGCAATTGTTTTAGGTGCCACTTGTGCCATAACAGCGGTGCCAATTGTACCTAGTGTAATACGTGTATCGCTTACTATAAATTGTGGAATATCTACATCAACTTTGTGCTGAACAATAACGCCTATAGCGCCTTTTTGTTTAGCCTCAGCTATAAATTTATGGCCATCAAAATTTGGCCCTTTAAGTGCTAAAAACACTTCGCCATCGCACACTGTGCGAGTATCAGTATTTATATTTAGCACGTGTTGATTATCACCTTGATAATCGGTTGTTAGCACATTAGCTAACCAATCAAAATCCATTGGGATCATTGTGTTATCCCTCTTACTGCTTTTTTTAGTTGTTCTTGTACATAGCGGCGATCGCAAAAGTCGATGCGCTTATCGCCTATAATTTGATAATCTTCGTGGCCTTTACCTGCAATCAAAATAACGTCATCAGATGTAGCATTTTCTATAGCAAAACGAATTGCAGTTGCTCTATCAGCCTCTAAATGTGCATTTTGAGGATGGGTTAAACCGCCTGCTACATCTGCAATAATGTCATCAGGGTTTTCTGAGCGAGGGTTATCACTGGTAATAATAACTTTATTAGCGTTTTGCTCAGCAGCTTGCGCCATTAATGCGCGCTTACCTTTATCTCTGTCGCCACCACAACCAAATACACAACTTACACCACCTGGCACATGCAGCTGCAATGCTTGTAATGCAAGTGCAAGTGCATCGGGTGTATGTGCGTAATCAACAATACACGTCGGCATGCCTGCTTGGCTAAATGCTTGCATTCGCCCTGCTACTGGCTGTAACTGCGCACAACCTGCAACTAATTGCTCAAGCGGATAATCAAGCCCTAGTAATGTAGCGATCGCGGCCGTTAAGTTATATAAATTAAATTCGCCAAACAGAGGCGATTTAATCGACATATCACCCCAACTAGTTGATAACTGTGCCGAAATACCTTCACTTGAATATTCAACATCAGAAAAATAAACGTACTGAGCATTCTTTGGGGCTAAGTTTTTGCGGCCATAACAGATTAGGTTATTAAAATCATACTTTTCAAGCCATTGCTCAGCTTGAGAATCATCTTGATTAAGCACTACAACTTGCGGCTCAAAATCACGGAAAAGCATTAGTTTCGCATCACCGTAACTTGCCATATCACCATGGTAATCTAAGTGATCGCGCGAAAGATTAGTAAACACAGCCGCTTTAAACGCGCATTTAGCAACGCGTTGTTGCACTAACCCATGAGATGATACTTCCATGGCTACCAGCTTTTTATGCTGCGAATTTAAATCGCTCAAAATATGCTGTAAATCAACTGTTGAAGGAGTAGTGTTTATCAGTGGAATTAAGTTATCAGGATGACCATAACCTAAAGTGCCAATAATAGCCGAATCAGTACTGCAAAATTGCGCTAAGTGGGCAATCATTGCTGTGGTTGTCGATTTACCGTTTGTACCTGTCACACCAATTAAATCAAGAGCCTGACTTGGCTGGCTATAAAAGCGACTTGCTAATTCTGGAAGCTTTTTATCAAGCTCCGAAACTAAATATAGCGGCTCAAAACTTGTTTCAAATTCACATAATCTGTCAGCAATAATAGCTGTTGCGCCATTTTCAATTGCTTTATTAATAAATTGACCGCCATCAAGTGCATGGCCTTTAATAGCAACAAATACATCACCTGGCGTTACTTCACGGCTATCAAGGCGTAAATGTTTTACCAGTTGCGAGGGCGCATCTATTTCGATGTATTTTAAAATATCCTTTAAATCACGCATCGTTATCTTTACCTTGTACGTACGCAACCTCTTCCTTGTCAGGCGCTACGTTTAATATTCTTAATGCGTTAGAGATGATTTCTGCAAATGCAGGGCCAGCGGTGGCACCTCCATAGTACACATCACCACCTGGTTCATTAATCATAACTACCACGGCTAAACGAGGATTACTTGCCGGCGCTACACCTGCAAAATAACCTACATATTCATCACCATAACCACCTGCTACGGCTTTTTTAGATGTACCTGTTTTACCAGCTGCACGATACCCATCAACTTTTATGTTGCGAGCAGTACCGTCTTTTTCAAATACACTTTCCATCATGTGCACTACGGCTTCTACGTCTTTTTGTTTAAAAATACGTTCGCCTTCAGGTATATTATCTTGCTTTAAAATAGTCAGAGGTCGGTTAATTCCACCAGCGCCTAACATGGTATAAAAGCGCGCCATTTGCGCAGTACTTACCGAAATTGCATAACCAAATGATAAAGTCGCAATTTCAAAGTCAGACCAACGACGATTTGGATAAAACAAACCGCTGCTTTCACCTACCATTCCAGTACCTGTATCACTGCCAAACCCTACTTTTTGGTATAAGCCAACAAGGTAATCTTTAGGCACTAACTGAGTAACCTTCGCAACTCCCATGTTTGAGGAGTACTTTAGTATTTCGCGTAGTGTTAGTTCGCCGTGATTACGAGTATCTCTAACTAAACTACCACCTAAACGCATCCAACCTGGGTAGGTATCAATCGTGTCATCTGCCTGAATGGCGCCGTAGTCTAGCCCAGCCAAAATGGCTAGAGGCTTAACAGTTGAGCCTGGTTCAAACAAATCTGTAATTGCGCGGTTACGACGTTTATGAGGTGCAGCATCGCTTAAGTTGTTTGGATTAAATGAAGGGCTATTTACCATTGCCAGTACTTCACCGGTTTTAACATCAACTACCATAGCTGAGCCCGATGTGGCTTTATAAGTCAGTACAGCTGATTTTACGGCCTTGTACGCAATGGCTTGAATTCGTTGATCAATACTTAGTTCTATACTTTCTGGCTCTACACGTTCACGCTCGTCAAGTACTTCTACCTCACGCCCTTGTGCGTCTTTACGAATGGTACGGCGGCCTTCCTCGCCCGTTAAAGCGTTTTCGTATAGCTTTTCAATGCCTTCAATGCCTTTGCCATCGATATTGGTAAAACCAATTACATGCGCGGTAACTTCACCTGCAGGGTAGTAGCGTTTAGATTCATCTAGTAAATGGATACCAGGGAGGCGTAAATCACCAATATAATTTGCTACAGCAGGAGTAACTTGGCGCTTTAAATACACAAAGCGACGCGAAGGATCGTTTAAAAGTCGAGAATTAATCTTTTTAGGATCAATACGCAGCACATCTGCAAGCTCGCGCCAGCGTAAATCGTTTTTATAATAAAGTGCAGTACGCTTATCAAGCTCAACAGTGTTTTCAGTTAAAGATAAGTGATCTTCGCCGCTTTTGCGGGCTTGTTTGATTACTTTAGATACAAGCGATTTATGTAATGCTTTAGGATCAGCATATACACTTACCACAGGCACACTTACCGCTAATTCTTTACCATTGCGGTCAAAAATCATTCCGCGTTGCACATGCAGTTTTTCAACACGTACCGTACGTTTATCACTTTCTGAACGTGCTTTATCAGGTTCTATCACTTGTAAATAAGCAGCGCGAGATACGAGTGTTACAAACACCATAAACACAACTGTACACACCAGCATAAAGCGCCATGTGATTAAATTAGTGACTGGTTTTTTGCCTCTATTTCTCATTGTACTATTATTACCTGCTCATCTTGACTCGTAGGTCGTTTCATTTTTAATTGTGATATAGCAACTTCTTCAATGCGTGCATGTTGCGAATAAAATTCTTCTTCAACAAGTAAGTAGCGCCACTCTAAATCGAGTTCATCACGTTCTTGTAATAATTGATCTTGCTTTATAAGTTGCCCACGAGCTAAATGTGTTGTTTGCACAACAGCTAAACTAGAAGCGAATATCACAACCAACAAGGCCGAGGTTAGCTTGTTAGCACCTAGGCCTTTTAATATTTCAAAGAATAAATTGGGTTGACGATAGCTCGCTTTTTTACTCATCCCAACCTCTGTGCAATCCTAAGTACAGAACTACGAGAACGTGGATTACGTTCTACTTCAACAGTACTTGGCTTAATAGCCTTACCCACTGCTTTTAACGTCAGGTTTTTATTTATTTGTGCATCAGTTAAAGGCAGACCTCTGGGTAACACTTCTCCCCTACTCTGTTTTCTAATAAACTGTTTTACAATACGATCCTCTAGTGAGTGAAACGAAATCACCACTAAACGTCCGCCTGGCTTTAGTACTTTAACTGCAGACTGTAGCGCTGTTTGAATCTCTTCAAGCTCGCTATTAATATAAATACGAATCGCCTGAAAAGTACGTGTTGCAGGGTGCTTAAACTTATCTTTTACCGGTACTGCTTCATCAACAAGGTCAGCAAGTTGCTTGGTTGTTGTGATTGGCGTGTGCTCACGAACTTCGAGTACTTTGTGTGCAATGCGTTTACCAAACTTTTCTTCGCCCAGTTTTTTAATTACGTGGGTAATATCATCTAATTCAGCTTCTGCTAACCACTGCGCAGCACTGCGACCTGTTGTTGGGTCCATGCGCATATCAAGTGGCCCATCTTTCATGAAACTAAAACCACGCGCAGCGTCATCCAGTTGTGGCGACGAGACACCAATGTCTAATAAAATGCCATCCACTTTACCAATGAGATCGTTCTGCTCTGCTACTTCGTATAGATTTGAAAAACGAGTATGTGCAATCGCAAAACGTGGATCATCAGCAAATTTTTCGGCTGATTGTATCGCTTGTGGATCTTGGTCAATTGCTTGCAGGCGACCTTCATCACCAAGGCGTGCTAAAATTTGTCCAGAGTGGCCGCCACGTCCAAACGTACCATCCATGTATATACCGTCTGGCTTAATTGCGAGGGCATCGATGGTTTCGTCCATTAATACGGATACGTGTTCAAATTGTGCTGTCATTAGCTATTATTTGCCTTTTTTTGTGCTGTTAGAGTGTAAAATTATCTAAATCTTGGTTAGGTTCAAAATCGCCAAGCCTTTCAAGCTCAGTATCTTGCTGCATTTGCTCGTGCCAACGCGCCTCATCCCAAATTTCAAATTTATTCATCAAACCAACTAGCATGATTTTTTTGCCAAGTGATGCATGAGCCCTTAGTGACGGCGCAAGCAAAATTCGACCATTTTTATCAAGTTGATATTCAGTAGCATTCCCGAGCAACATACGCTGCATTCGACGGGCTCGTGGGTTCATATTGGAGATTTTAGCTAAACGGCTTTCTATTTCGAGCCACTCAGCCAGCGGATACAACCATAAACACGGCTCATTTAATGCGACGGTACAAATAACCGTTCCCTGATCTTCAGACAATAGAGATTCTCGGTACTTAGTCGGTACCGCAAAACGCCCCTTATCATCCAAACTCAGTGAACTCGCGCCACGAAACATAAAAAACCTACTTTAAAATTGTTTTATTCAACTTTTGTTTATTTTTATCCAGTGTGATCCACTAAAAACCACTTTTTACCACAGTGCTCCAGTTTAGGGCTTGACAAGCCATTTTGTCAAGTAAGCTGACCAGCTTTAGTAAGTCCCAAAGCTAGAAAAAATAAGGGCTCAAGCGAAGCGTTTGAATTACGTGGGAAAAAGTGGGATTGTGATGAAAAAAATATCTATTCTGTTTTTTATAACTTTCTGTTTACACGCTTTGCTTACTGAATAACCAATGAATATTTACAACTTTTTAAGCATTTTCACTCCCTTTGTAAAATTTACCTAACCGTGTAGTAATAGTTACTGTTTGCTTTAAATTACCAAATATGAAAAGTTATATATAAACAATAAAAACCAATAAAATCAATAGGTTAAAATAAATAACAAGTTTGGTTTAATCATTGCATCATCTAAATCACTATTTAAATTTTTAACTTATTAAGGATTGATTATGGCTACTGCAACAAATACGAAACCAAACACAACTTCAGATGTTAAGCCTGACGTTAAACTAACAAATACTGAATCACCTCTTACAGAGAAAGCAACATCAGCGGCGCACGATGCTGTAGATGCACTTTCTAGCAAAGCAGCAACAGCTGAAAGCAGTGTTCGTAAAGGCGCTTCGAGTTCAGCAGAAGCACTAAGCGAAAAACAGCTTATTGCACGCGAAAAGTTAAGTGAATGTACAGCTAAAACCCGTGCATTTGCTTCTGAAAATCCATTAGCAACCGCGGGTATTGCTTTTGCTGCGGGTATGCTGATTACATCACTATTTCGTCGTAAGTAATCAGTGATGAATAACCCACAAACAAGCGCAGCCAAGGATGGTGAAGCGCAAAACCAAACAACTGAGCAGCAGAGCCAAAAGGACGATTGGCAAGATCATATTGCAAAGCTTTTAGAGTACTCTAAGCAGCTCAAGGATGATTACCAAACTCAAGGAAAGATCACCCATCAGCTTGCTAAAGCTGAATGGCGGTTATCGCTTAGATCGCTTGCATTGATCACTATATTTTTAGGCTGTTTTGCCAGTGGTTTGGTTTTGTTGTGGGCAGGATTTCTAGGTGCTGTTGGATACGGTGTATATGATCTTTTTGGGTCAGTATGGCTAAGTATTGCAACAGCTACTTTGCTGCAAGTTGCTTGTTTAGCATGGCTTTGGAAAAATACGGTTTACCTAAGCAATAAAATTGGCTTTAGTAAAACACTTAAAAGCTTAAAACAACTGTTTAACTTATAAGGAAATTACTATGTTAGTTAACTACTTAATTAAAGCACCTAATGAAAACGTTGATGCTCTGAGTAAGCAAACGGATACGCGCAGTGAGTTAAAACGCCAACATCATGCAGCGTTTCAATATAGACTAAAGCGTTTTGCCGCAACTAAAGTGGGACTAACAAGTGCCTTTTTAGCCGGTGCAGCTGTACAAGCAGGAAAAGGCGAAACCAGCTTGGTAAGAAAATACGGCTGGCTTGTTAGGTTGTTTGCTTAAACGTTAAACATTTCTACCGTGATCAGATAAGTAACCAACACTTGGGCCACTTGGCACAACTTGTGTTGGATTGATCATTGTATGGCTAAAATAGTAATGACGTTTAATGTGGTAAAAATCAACTGTCTCTGCTACTCCCTTAACCTGATATAACTCTCTAAGGTATCCGCTCAAAGCAGGATAGCTTTCAATTGTGCGTAAATTACATTTAAAGTGACCAACGTACACACTATCAAACCGAATGAGAGTGGTGAATAATCGCCAATCTGCCTCTGTGAGGTTATCCCCTGTTAAATACCGCTGCTTGCTCAGTATCCCCTCTACTGTATCGAGTGCTTTAAATACATCATTAAATGCCTCTTCATACGCATCCTGAGTTGTTGCGAACCCCGTACGATAAACACCATTATTTATACTTGGATAAATCAACGCGTTTAATTCATCAATTTTTGGTTGCAGCGTCTCAGGATAGTAATCATCTTTATTACCTGTTAATTCATTAAATGCACTATTGAACATACGTATAATATCGGCAGACTCATTACTGACAATTTTATTTAACTTTTTATCCCACAATACAGGTACGGTGACTCGCCCGGAATACTTAGGATTATTTTTTGTATACACTTGATGTAAGTAGTTACTATTAAATAAAGCATCACCAGTACTGTGGTTTTGCGTATCAAAAGCCCAACCACTATCAAGCATATCAGGGCTAACAACCGACACCGTAATTAAATCTTGTAACCCTTTTAACGCTCTAAATATAAGCGTTCGATGCGCCCAAGGACACGCAAGTGATACATATAAATGATACCTGTTCGCTTGTGCTTTAAAACCGGCCTCGCCCGTTATTCCAGCGCTACCATCAACAGTTACCCAGTGACGTAACTGCGCAGTTTCGCGTTCAAACTTACCGTTACTTGAATCGGTGTCGTACCATTTATCTTGCCATTGACCGTTAACTAATAATCCCATAAAACTCTCCTAAAAATACCGTTAAATTTTGCCAAACTCGCCGTTTTGATAATCACGCACTGCTTGCTGTACTTCAGCTTGAGTCGTCATTACAAACGGCCCCATATGAGCAATCGGTTGATTGAGTGGATCGCCGGCTAAAACCAATACACCAGCGCCTTGTTCAGAGCTAATATTAATATCACTACCTGGTTCTAAAATAAGTAACTTGCCCGTTGGTATTGTTTGATTGTCGCTCATTATTAGTGAGCCGCTATGAATATAAAGCATTACTTTTTGTTGGCTAATAGGTTCTAAATTCATGCTTTTACCAGCGGGTAATGTAATATCAGCGAGCGCCGCATTAGCAGCTAAACTTTGCAGAGCGCTTGTAAGCGTTTCACTTTCGAACTGCCACGATCCCGCAAGTGCTTTTAACGTCACACCTTGCGTATTTGTAAAACTCGGAGCTGGGTTTTTAGTAGTATCTTGATAACGTGAATCACGCATTTTTTCTGCGCTTGGCATGTTGATCCAAATTTGAAAGCCATGCAAACCGTCAACAGCATCCGCGAGTGGCATTTCACTGTGCATGACGCCGCGCCCTGTACTCATCCATTGCACATCACCTGCTTTAATTGCTTCTCTGTTACCCATTTGGTCACGATGTTCAAAGCCACCTTTTAGAATATAAGTAAACGTTTCAATACCTCGGTGCGGATGCTCAGGAAAGCCTCCCATATAATCTTTTTTGTCGTCTGACTTAAGTTCATCAATCATTAAAAAGGGATCTAAATATTTACCATCAAACCCAGGTATACGGCTAATACTCACACCATCGCCATCTTGAGTTGCATAAGCTGTAAGTATTTTTGATATTTTCATTTATTAATTCACTCTAAAGAATAAGTTTATGGGGTTATTAAATCATCCATTAAACAAAACAACTATGTCTTTAAATCGACCTTAACATTCCAAAAAATAGAACTATAATGATTCATTGGTTACATTTTCAACCTTATAATTACTATGGTTATTTGGAGTGAATTTGGCTACAATTGTTATTGCAAAATACAAAACTAAGGAATGGTTATTTTTACTTATTCTCTCAAACATCAGCTTTATCGTTTACTTATATTGCTAAGTATTCCGGGCACCGCTGTAATTATTTTTACACTGCTGCTTGAACGCGATCACTCTATTGAGCAAAGTGAAAAAAAAGTAGAAAATATTGCTAAGCAATTAATTTTACAGCAAAAGCACTTAGTCGATGATATTGACCGTTTAGCGCGTTATTTGGCTAAAGAGGAAAGTAAGAAAGAAAATTTAGCAACGACCTGCCCTAATTATTTTAATCAATTTAGATCTATTTACGCACATGTTGCCAATATCGGGATTATAGATCCAAATGGCATTGTTATATGCACAACAAGCGGGTTAGCCAAAACAATTAATATTGCCGATCGGGCGTATTTCCAAAACGCCTTAAAAAGTAACCAATTGTCGGTAGGTTATTTTCAGCACGACCGAAGTCTGCAAAAAAACACCCTTAATTTTGCGTTACCTATTATTAATAAAAAAAATGTAATTCAGGGCGTTGTAGTTATCGTTGTTGCGCTTGACTGGTGGAACAATGCTTTTAATGACATTGAACTTCCGCCAGGCTCTATTGCTGCAATTGCTGATTCTAACGGAAAAATTTTAGCGCGTTATCCACCTACAACGGCCGCTCTTGGCGATAATATTGCACAGACTTTATTAGCAACTGATTCTTCGATTGATAATGAGGCATCAACAAAAATAAAATCTATTGAAGGTGAAGCCCGAATGCTTCATCACTCTGTTATTTACAGCGATCCAAGTAATAACAGCTTAAATATACATATCGCACTTCCTGTCACACATGCTTTAAAGCAAATAAATAATAATTTTTTTATAGCGATTGGTGTGTTTATTTTATCGCTGCTGATGCTGTCTTTAATTGCACGTAAACTACTTAAAACCAGCATTATTGACCCAATTAATAATCTAACAAATGCAACAAACGTATTGGCTAAGGGCGAGATGCCCGCACAAAAAATACAACCCAATAATCCAGAGCTAAATACTCTCTATCAGCGTTTTAAATCAATGGCGCAAACTCGGTTAACAGCTGAAGCTAATTTAAAAAACAAGCATGATGAGCTTACTAGCTTGCTTAATACTCTGCCCGATAGTTACGTTAGAATTAACATCCATGGCGATATTCTCAACATAACAGGACAGTTTAAGCCCCAAGTAAATCCTAACAGCACGGTAGTACCTCATTTATCATCAATACTTTCACACAGCAATGTTCAGCTTTTGTTATCGCAGTTATCTAAACTTGATGTTTCGAGCAATTTAGAATTCACACTCGAAAAATCAGATCCTAAACGCAGCTTTGAAGCACGTATTAGCGCAATGCAAAGTAAAAATGAATACGTTGTTGTGCTACGAGATATAACACAACGAAAAGTAAATGAAGAAGCACTCCACCTTGCCTCACTAGTGTATAACAACAGTAGTGAAGGCATGGCAATCACCGATCCAACGGGCATTATATTTGATGTAAATCCTGCGTTTTGTAAAACGACTTTATATAGTAAAGAAGAAGTTATTGGCCGGTCCTCTTCAATTCTTTCATCAGGAAAACATGATAAGAATTTTTACAATAAAATGTGGTCTGAATTACAGCAAACAGGCCGCTGGCAAGGCGAGGTTATTAACCGTAAAAAAAACGGGCAGCTTTATTCTGAGTGGCTCACAATCGATACTATTTATGATACAAACAACGCACCTATTCGTCGTATCGCGATATTCACAGACCTCACAGAAAAAAAACAAGCTGATGAAACCATTTGGCGACAAGCTCATTTTGATCACCTAACTGACTTACCAAATCGTTTAGAGTTAAAGGAGCGATTAAATCAACGATTTTCAAATGTTGTTACTCCAGATAATCAATTGGTTGTCATGCTTTTAGATATTGATCACTTTAAAGATATTAATGACACATTAGGCCATCACTATGGCGATAACTTATTAAAACTCGTATCTCAGCGTATAGTCCAGTCGGCAAAAAACGCTGAGTTTGTGGCACGAATTGGGGGAGATGAGTTTGTTATTGTATTTAGTCACATTAAAAGTACGCGCCATATTAATCAAATTGCGAGTAATATTTTACTTAGTCTATCGTCAGCTTTGCATCTTGAAAACGAAGAGTTATTTATTAGTGCAAGCATAGGCATTGCTTGCGCTCCTAATGATGGTGAAAATACTGAACAGCTTTTAAAGGCAGCCGATCAGGCTATGTATAAAGCAAAAAGTAATGGTCGTAACTGTTTTGAGTTTTTCTCTGCTGACATGCGCGAATATGCACACGCGCGCATGGTGCTATTAAAAGACTTACGAAGTGCCATAGAACTTGAACAGTTTGAGTTATTTTATCAGCCCATAGTTGCTTTAAATGATTTACATATTCATAAAGCGGAAGCGCTTATTCGTTGGCAACATCCCGAAAAAGGCCTAATTAGCCCTATCGCATTTATCCCACTTGCTGAAGAAACCAGGCAAATAAATGCAATTGGTCAATTTGTATTTGCCCAAGCTTTGCAAACACTTAACGATATAAAAACACTAACCGATGATACTTTTCAAATAAGTGTAAACGTATCGCCAGTGCAATTATCCACGCCAGAGAGTGGCATAGATGAATGGTACGATATGCTAAAAGCAGCAAAACTGCCTGCTTCGTCAATTGTCGCAGAAATAACTGAAGGCTTAATGGTTAACCCTGAAGCACTTACGCAAAGACGCCTGAAAGAAATAGTAAAATCAGGTATGCAGCTTGCTCTTGATGACTTTGGTACCGGGTATTCGTCGCTCGCTTACTTACAAGAAATGGACACCGACTATTTAAAAATAGATAAACGTTTTGTTGATAATATTCAAATAGGCAGCCAAGAACTTGCATTGTGTGAAGCCATCATTGTTATGGCACATCAGTTGGGCTTAAAAGTAATCGCCGAAGGAATTGAAACTAAATTACAAATGCAGCTACTACTTGAAGCAGGATGCGATTACGGTCAAGGTTATTTATTTTCAAGACCTTTAAATAAAAGCAGTTTTATGGCACTTCTAGCTGATAAAAAAGTAGCTTTATTAAAATAAATAGACAAAAAATCACTGTTACGCAATAAATAATGCGTCTGCGCGGTCAAGTTAAGCAATCAGATATAAAGTAGTAACAGGATTTAAAAATGGCAAAAGCAACATTAGAGCAATGGCGAATGTTTAAAGCGGTTGTGGATCATGGCGGGTTTGCAGGCGCAAGCGCAGCTGTACATAAAAGTCAGTCAACCGTACACCATGCTGTGCAAAAACTTGAAGCCGCCTTGCAAATTAAGTTGCTTGAAGTAAAAGGCCGTAAAGCATTTTTAACCGATAGCGGTAAGCTGATTTTACGCAGAGCCGAGTTTTTAATTGAGGAAGCGACTAAAATAGAATCGGTAGCAAGTACACTAAGCGAAGGCGTGGAAAGCACATTAAAAATAGCTGTTGATGAAGTTTTTCCACACGCTATTTTATATCAAGCACTTGCTAAAACGAGTGAGCTTTACCCTCTTTTAAAAATTGATTTAGTAGAAAGCGTGCTAACAGGTGCAAACGAATTATTACATAACTCAGTGGTTGATTTAGCTATTTCGTCAATTCCTATCTATGGAATTAGTTGCAGTACGTTATGCGATATAGAGTTTATAGCGGTTGCGCATAAAGACCATGTATTACACCAGCATACTGAACAACTCAACTTTCGTGATTTAAAGCTACACCGGCAGATAGTAGTGCGCGATTCAGCAACCCACACCAGTCACAATGAAGGCTGGCTAGGGGCAGATATGCGCTGGACAGTAAGCCACTTACGTAACTCTATTGATATGGTTAGTCAAAATTTAGGTTACGCTTGGCTGCCAAAAACACAAATTGCACATTTAATTGAAGATCAAACCCTCATTGCACTTAATTTAGACCAAGGCACAACCCGCACTCTTAATTTATATTTAATGTGCAACGACAACGACAGGCTTGGTCCTGCAGCACAAGAGTTTAAAGAGCAAATTACTGCACTTACTAATTTAGCTAATTAATAGCTATTCATTTTTTACATCGAGGTGATCTGCTACATAGGCGCCTCGCTGCCCACGCTCTTTAGCCGGCCCTACAGTGCTATCTTTGCCTGTTTGCTGCTCAGTAGCTGCATTAATTACAGCACCTAATGTGATTATGTAGGCGCTGATATACAACCACATCAGCATGATCACTACACCACCTAGTGAACCATAAGTTTCGTTGTAACTAGAAAAGCGCGATACATAAAATGAAAAACCTATAGATGCCAAAATCCAAAGCACGGTAGCAATAGACGACCCCATTGTGATCCAACGCCATTTAGCCGGTTTACGATGTGGGGCATAACGATATAAAAGTACCAATGCAAAATTAAAGGTAAAAGCTAATAATGGCCAAGAAATGAGTTTAATTAATAAATCTATACTTTCTTTTAGTCCCACTAAATTAAGTACAATAGGTAAAATACCAATAATTAATAGCGCAAAAATTGCGACTACAATCGCTCCTACCGAAAATAAAAAGCGCACTAGTTGAGCCTGAAAAAATGAGCGTTTTTCATACTCACGATAACTAATATTACATGCAGTAATAAGTGCTTGGCTGCCCTTTGAGCTACTCCAAATAGTAAGTATGAGCGTACCAATTGCACTTAAGCTCAAGCTTGCACTTGATGTTTTAGCTAGGCTAGAAACCTGAGATAAAATTAGTTCACTGGTGCTTGGTGGAAGCAAAGTAACTATTTTACTTAAGTGCTCACTAATATCTGTTGGGGATGAAAAGTACGCATACACTGATACCATCGCCGCAATGGCTGGAAAAATAGCAAGTAACGCATAAAATGCNCAGCCACTATAGATAAGTTATCTTCACTCATTTGCTTAAAAATACGTTTAACAATATCCCACCAACCTATAAAAGGGATATGTGCAGGCTGCTCTGCTTGCTGTCCTCGTTTAGCTTCTTTCATTCTAAACCTCAATATTTGTATTACGTTACTACAGCAAAATATTTGCCAAGTTATAAGTGTTTGGTACCAAACTTGCTAATATTTATCTATAAATGACTCTAACACGGAAGATAAGCCATGCTCGGCATCCTAAAAAGCAGTGTAGCGCTAAATAATACAACACCAATAACTGAAGTGATCAAAGTTGATACACTTTCGTGGAATTTCTTTTATGAGCAAGGCGTGCAATTACTTCACGTAACAGCGCAAATATTACCCACTCTTTTACTCGGCATAATGCTTTTAATACTCAGTTACTTAATTTCAGGACCACTTTCTAGATTACTAATCAAACCCATTGACTATATGACTGACAGCAAGCTTGTTCACCTAGTCATAAGGCGCAGCATAAGCACCCTAATAATTTTATTTGGGGTGTATTTATTTTTACGTTTGGCAGGGCTTACTCAGTTTGCTGTTGCTATTATGAGTGGGACGGGGTTAATAGGTTTAATACTCGGCTTTGCTTTTAGAGACATAGCAGAGAACTTTATTGCTAGTTTATTACTGAGCGTACAAAGACCTTTTAAAATTGACGATGTAATTGAAGTAGATGGCCGATTAGGTATTGTTAAAAAAGTAACCGCAAGAGCAACCACGCTTGTTGATTACGATGGCAATCATATTCAAATACCCAATGCGACTGTATATAAAAATACCATTAAAAACCTGACTGCCAATCCAAAAATGCGCGGAAAAGTAGAAATTGGTATTGGCTACGATAACGATATACGCAGCGCACAAACCCTCGCCCTAGATATTGCCAATCAACAAAACGCAGTACTTAGCGACCCACCCGCGCAAGTTTTAATAAAAAATTTAGGCTCATCTACTATTAACTTCGTTTTGTATTTTTGGGTTAATAGCGAGCAGCACAGTCCATTAAAAGTAGCCTCACAACTTATGCGCGAATTAGTCAATGAGTTCACAAAACAAAACATTAGCATGCCTGATGACGCACGAGAGAGAATTATACTCACCGACCCTAATGAAAATGTTTCTAGTTTAGAGGAAAAACAACCATCGCAAATACAAAGCGAAAAAAGTGAAACTGTTGAGCAAACTAAAACGCTTGATGATGTAAGCAGTGATACTGACGAAATACGTGAACAAGCAGAGCAATCTCGCGATCCAGAACAAGGGAAAAATATTATTTAATAATGCTGAAGTTGTATTAACTAAAATTTAGACACAAAAAAGCCCGCAGTATTAACTGCGGGCTTTTTATTGAATGAGTGAGTCAGCCTATAAGCCGGGTTTTGTCCTTTCCGAAGAAAGTGATAATCATTCGTCTAGGCCATAAATCGCTCTATGGCTCAAGCAACCTACCCGGTTCCAACGTGGGCCACGCCATAAGGAACCCTATTTGGTCTTGCTCCGAGTGGAGTTTACCTTGCAACCGACTATTACTAGCGGCCCGGTGCGCTCTTACCGCACCCTTTCACCCTTACCAATCGAGATTGGCGG
>NZ_AUTP01000338.1:0-42241 GCF_000498075.1 Pseudoalteromonas sp. TAB23 | reverse complement strand
ATTACGCTACGATAGTTGCTACAACACCAGCACCTACAGTACGACCACCTTCACGGATAGCAAAACGAAGACCTTCATCCATCGCGATTGGTGCGATTAGAGTTACTGTCATCTTGATGTTATCACCAGGCATTACCATTTCTACGCCATCTGGTAACTGTACGTCACCTGTTACGTCAGTTGTACGGAAGTAGAACTGTGGACGGTAACCTTTGAAGAATGGAGTATGACGACCACCTTCATCTTTCGAAAGTACGTATACTTCTGAAGTGAATGTAGTATGTGGGTTGATTGAACCAGGCTTAGCTAGTACTTGACCACGTTCAACATCTTCACGCTTAGTACCACGTAGAAGTGCGCCGATGTTTTCGCCAGCACGACCTTCGTCTAGAAGCTTACGGAACATTTCAACACCAGTACAAGTAGAACGAGTTGTATCATTGATACCAACAATTTCTACTTCGTCATTGATGCGAATGATACCAGCTTCAACACGACCAGTTACAACAGTACCACGACCCTGGATTGAGAAAACGTCTTCGATAGGCATGATGAATGGCTTATCGATGTCACGCTCTGGCTCTGGGATGTAAGTATCAAGTGCGTTTGCAAGCTCAACAATCTTATCTTCCCACTCTTTCTCGCCTTCTAACGCTTTAAGCGCAGAACCAGCAATTAGAGGTAAGTCATCACCTGGGAAATCGTATTCTGAAAGAAGTTCACGAACTTCCATTTCTACTAGTTCAAGTAGCTCTTCGTCATCTACCATGTCACATTTGTTCATGAACACGATGATGTAAGGAACGCCAACTTGACGAGAAAGAAGGATGTGCTCACGCGTTTGTGGCATAGGGCCATCAGTCGCAGCAACTACTAAGATCGCGCCGTCCATTTGAGCAGCACCAGTGATCATGTTTTTAACATAATCGGCGTGACCAGGACAATCTACGTGTGCGTAGTGACGTGAAGGAGTATCGTATTCAACGTGAGACGTTGAAATAGTGATACCACGTTCGCGCTCTTCAGGAGCGTTGTCGATTGATGCGAAATCTTTAGCAACACCGCCGTATACTTTTGCAAGTACGTTAGTGATTGCTGCAGTTAGTGTAGTTTTACCGTGGTCAACGTGGCCGATTGTACCAACGTTTACGTGCGGTTTTACGCGTTCAAACTTTTCTTTTGCCATCTTAAAAAATTCCTAATAAAGAAATTAAAGCCTGACTCACTATTGAGCCAGACAAGCTAAAATTATATAACAGCGCGAGCTGAAATTATTGTATCTGCAACGTTTTTAGAGGCTTCAGCGTACTTCACAAACTCCATAGAGTATGAGGCACGGCCCTGTGTTGCAGATCGTAAAGCAGTCGCATAACCAAACATTTCAGAAAGAGGAACCTGCGCATTAATTTGCTTAAGTCCACCTAATGCATCTTCCATGCCTTCGATTATGCCGCGGCGACGGTTTAAGTCGCCAACTACATCACCCATATTTGAATCAGGAGTGAGTACTTCAACCTTCATTACTGGCTCTAGTAGTACAGGGTTAGCTTTAAGCGCCCCATCTCTCATTGCCAGTGAACCTGCTATTTTAAATGCCATTTCATTCGAATCTACATCATGGAATGAACCATCATATAAAGTCGCTTTAACGCCAAGTAATGGGTAGCCTGCCAGTACACCTTGAGACATTTGCTCTTGGATACCTTTGTCTACCGCAGGGACGAACTCTTTAGGAACAGACCCACCTACGGTTTCGTTAACGAACTCGTAAATTGGTGACTCATCATCCGTAATATCCATCGGTTCAAGTTTAATCCAAACGTGACCATATTGACCACGACCACCTGACTGACGTATAAACTTCCCTTCAACCTTAACAGTTGAACGAATAGCTTCTCGGTATGAGACCTGCGGCTTACCAACGTTACATTCAACACTGAATTCACGTTTCATACGGTCGACGATGATATCTAGGTGAAGTTCACCCATGCCAGAAATTATAACCTGGCCTGATTCTTCGTCAGTTTGTACGCGAAAAGAAGGGTCTTCAGCAGCTAGTTTACCCAGCGCGATACCCATCTTATCTTGGTCAGCTATAGTGCGAGGCTCAACCGCAATAGAGATTACTGGTTCTGGGAATTCCATACGCTCAAGCGTAATAATAGAATTCGGATCACACAGTGTTTCACCTGTTGTTACGTCTTTAAGACCAATAGCTGCCGCGATGTCGCCTGCGAAAACTTCTTTGATCTCTTCACGAGAGTTTGAATGCATCTGTACGATACGGCCAAGTCGCTCACGCTTACTTTTTACTGGATTATATACCGTGTCACCCTGTTTAACAGTACCAGAGTAAACACGGAAAAAGGTCAAGGTTCCAACAAACGGGTCTGTTGCAATCTTAAAAGCGAGTGCAGCAAACGGCGCCTTATCATTAGCTGGACGTTCTTCCTCAGTACCATTTTCTAAGATACCTTGGATTTGTTTCACTTGCTCTGGTGAGGGCATATATTCAACAACGCAATCAAGCACAGCTTGAACACCTTTGTTTTTAAATGCGCTACCACAAGTAACTGGAACAATCTCATTAGCTAATGTTCGTTGGCGTAAAGCATTTTTAATTTCTGCTTCACTTAACTCTTCACCTTCTAAGTATTTATCCATTAGTTCTTCTGTTGCTTCAGCAGCGCTTTCAACTAAGTGAGAGCGCCATTCTTCAGCTAATTCCAGAAGTTCTGCCGGTATTGCCTCATAAGAGAAAGTCATACCCTGGTCCGCTTCGTTCCAGTTAATCACTTTCATTTTTATAAGGTCAATAACACCTTTAAAGTCGTCCTCAGCGCCTACAGGCAACTGAATTGGAGCAGGCGTTGCTCCAAGACGAGATTTCACCTGACTAACCACAGCTAAGAAGTCAGCGCCCGTGCGATCCATTTTATTTACGAAGATCATTCTCGGAACTTCGTATTTGTTCGCTTGACGCCAAACTGTCTCAGTTTGCGGCTGTACACCAGATGAAGCACAAAGAACAACTACCGCACCATCTAATACGCGTAAAGAACGCTCTACTTCGATAGTGAAATCTACGTGTCCTGGAGTATCAATAATATTGATACGATGGGCGTCAAATTGAGCGTCCATCCCTTTCCAAAAACACGTTGTTGCAGCAGAAGTGATTGTGATACCACGCTCTTGTTCCTGCTCCATCCAATCCATAGTTGCAGCGCCATCATGTACTTCACCGATCTTATGAGAAAGACCCGTGTAGAACAGAACACGTTCTGTTGTGGTGGTTTTGCCTGCATCTACGTGAGCGACAATACCTATATTACGATAGCGCTCAAGTGGAGTTGTACGTGCCATATGATCCTCTTAAAGGTTAAAGACAGATTACCAACGGTAATGAGCGAATGCTTTATTCGCTTCAGCCATACGGTGAACGTCTTCACGTTTCTTAACCGCAGTGCCTTTATTATCAGAAGCGTCAACGATTTCTTGAGCTAAACGTAAGCCCATAGATTTTTCGCCACGCTTACGTGCAGCGTCTACTAACCAACGCATACCTAATGCGTTACGACGAACTGGACGTACTTCAACTGGTACTTGATAAGTTGAACCACCAACACGGCGAGATTTAACTTCTACCTGTGGGCGGATGTTATCAAGTGCAGTTTCAAAGATTTCTAGGTGCGACTTGCCTGATTTCTCAGCAGCCACGTCTAGCGCACCATAAACAATTTTTTCAGCAGTAGATTTCTTGCCGTCTAACATCACGATGTTAACGAATTTAGCAAGAAGTTCCGATCCGAACTTAGGATCTGGAAGAATTTTACGTTGACCGATTACGCGTCTTCTAGGCATTTTGTATCTCCGGTTTATTCAGGTTTGCTCTTTCGAGTCAATCACCCAAAACAATAATTATATATATTTAGTGCTTGGCCTTACTAACGGAATACAATTAGCCTTTAGGGCGTTTTGTACCGTATTTAGAACGAGCTTGACGACGATCGCTAACGCCTGCACAGTCAAGTGCACCACGAACAGTGTGAAAACGCACACCTGGTAAATCTTTAACACGACCACCACGGATTAGGATTACACTATGCTCTTGAAGGTTATGACCTTCACCGCCAATGTATGAAGTTACTTCGAAACCGTTAGTTAAACGTACACGTGCTACTTTACGTAACGCCGAGTTTGGTTTCTTAGGTGTAGTTGTATATACGCGAGTACATACACCGCGCTTTTGCGGACACGCTTTTAGTGCAGCTGAGTTACTTTTCGTAACCTTGCTACGGCGTGGCTTACGCACTAGCTGGTTAATAGTTGCCATTTAAATAGCTCCTGAAATTAAAATTACTACTGAAAAAAATAAAAAATCCGCCCTTTATTTACGAGCCTGCATTAAGCACACAAGTAAATGGGTGGCGGAATTTTAATGAGCAAAGTTTAACCTGTCAACCTAAACTAACCGCAAGACAGCATATAACTGCCTTGCGATTACTTAATCTATTGATTAAGAACAGTTTATTGATTTCCAGACAAATCAGCATTTAGAGCGTCTGTAAGTGCTTGAGTTGCCTCTTCTGCACTTACTGTTTGCTCTTCTACTACTACTTTGCTTTGTTTACGGCGAGCCATACGTTCTTGATGATNCCGGCTGGGATCAAACGACCCACAATTACGTTTTCTTTAAGACCGCGAAGCTCATCGCTCTTACCATTCACTGCCGCATCTGTAAGAACACGTGTTGTCTCTTGGAAAGACGCTGCAGAGATGAAAGATTCTGTTGCTAGTGATGCTTTTGTGATACCCATTAACTGGATTTCAAACTTAGCTGGTATCTTACCTTGTTTTTCAAGGTCACGGTTTGCGATATTAACGCGCGCCACTTCGATTTGTTCACCGGCTAAGAAGTCAGTATCACCGCCGTGCATAATGGTACATTTACGTAACATTTGACGGATAATGGTTTCAATGTGCTTGTCATTGATCTTAACGCCTTGCAAACGGTAAACCTCTTGCACTTCGTTAACGATATAGTTAGCAACATGAGTCACACCACGTAGGCGCAAGATGTCATGCGGTGATTCAGGACCATCGGCGATAACTTCACCTTTAGACACTTGCTCACCTTCAAACACGTTAAGTTGACGCCATTTAGGAATCATCTCTTCGTAATGATCACCTTCAGCTGGAGTAATAACTAAACGTTTCTTACCTTTAGTCTCTTTACCGAAGCTAATTGTACCAGTTACTTCAGCTAATATAGCTGGTTCTTTTGGCTTACGAGCTTCAAATAAGTCGGCTACGCGTGGTAGACCACCCGTGATATCACGAGTTTTCGAACCTTCTTGCGGAATACGTGCTAACACGTCACCTGGGTTTGCTGTAACGCCATCAATAACTTCAATCGTCGTGAATGAAGGAAGACGTGTTTCTTGCAGACCGCGCTCTTCACTTTCGATGATAAGCTTTGGTTCTTTCGTATTTACTTTAGCAAGATCTTTTACAACTACACGGGTTAAACCAGTTAGCTCATCAGTCTGTGCTTCAGTATTTGAATCATCGATATCGCTGAACGATACTTTTGATTTATGCTCAAGAACGATTGGGTGACTATGCGGGTCCCAAGTAGCAACGATATCGTTACCTAGAACTTCAGCATTGTCTTGCACTGTTAATACCGCACCGTAAGGTACTTTATAACGTTCTTTCTCACGACCATGACTATCAATGATAGTAATTTCCGTAGAACGAGAGGTAATAACAATCTTACCGTCTGTGTTTAATACGTACTTAGAGTTATGAAGTTTTAATGTACCGTTAGTTTTAACTTGTACATTATTTTCTGCAGACGCTCTAGATGCCGCACCACCGATGTGGAAGGTACGCATTGTTAACTGTGTACCCGGCTCACCGATTGACTGTGCCGCGATAACACCCACTGATTCACCAGCGTTGATGATATGACCACGTGCTAGGTCACGACCGTAACAGTTAGCACAAACACCAAAGTCATTATCACAAGTGATAACAGAACGTACACGAACTTCATCTACTGAATGCTCTTCTAAAAGATCACACAGTTTTTCGTCTAGCATGATATTACGTTCAACAAGCACTGTATTAGTACCTGGAATCACAATATCTTCAGCAACAACACGACCTAGAACACGTTCACGAAGTGCTTCTACAACATCACCACCTTCAATAAGCGGTTTCATTGTTAAGCCATCTTCTGTGCCACAGTCATCTTCATTGATTACCAAATCTTGTGCAACGTCTACTAGACGACGCGTTAGGTAACCCGAGTTTGCTGTTTTAAGTGCTGTATCGGCAAGACCTTTACGCGCACCATGCGTTGAGATGAAGTACTGAAGTACGTTTAGACCTTCACGGAAGTTAGCTGTGATTGGAGTCTCGATGATTGAACCATCTGGACGTGCCATTAGACCACGCATACCCGCCAACTGACGAATCTGTGCAGCACTACCACGAGCACCTGAGTCGGCCATCATAAACACTGAGTTAAATGACGGTTGCTCTACTTCTTCACCTTGTGCATTGATAACTGTGTCTTTCGACAAGTTAGACATCATCTCACGTGATAAGTTTTCGTTTACACGTGACCAGATATCGATAACTTTGTTGTACTTTTCACCAGCCGTTACAAGACCTGATTGGAATTGTTGGTTGATTTCAGTAACTTCAGCTTCAGCTGATTCAATTATCTGTGCTTTAACCGGTGGGATAACTAAGTCATCAATACCGATAGAAACACCTGACTTCATTGCATAATGGAAACCGGTGTACATAACTTGGTCAGCAAAGATAACTGTATCTTTAAGACCTAGACGACGGTAACACTCATTCAATAAGCCAGAAATCTGCTTTTTACCTAGCGGCTGGTTGATTGACGCAAACGGCATGCCTTTAGGTAAAATTAGAGACAGAATTGCACGACCAACAGTTGTATCGATAACAGTAATAGTATCTTCTACTACGCCGTCTTCGTTTTTAACTGATTGGCTAATACGTACTTTCACAATTGCGTGAAGGTCTGCATTGCCACTGCGGTATGCTTTTTCTGCTTCTTTTGGATCTTTAAATATCGCGCCTTCGCCTTTAGCGTTAATGCGGTCACGAGTCATGTAATAAAGACCCAATACAACATCCTGTGAAGGAACGATGATTGGCTCACCATTCGCAGGAGATAGAATGTTGTTTGTTGACATCATCAATGCACGAGCTTCAAGCTGCGCTTCGATTGTTAACGGTACGTGTACCGCCATTTGGTCACCATCGAAATCGGCGTTGTACGCCGCACATACTAATGGATGCAAATGAATCGCTTTACCTTCGATAAGCACAGGCTCAAACGCTTGGATACCCAAACGGTGAAGTGTTGGTGCACGGTTAAGTAATACTGGATGTTCACGAATTACTTCGTCAAGTACATCCCATACTTCCGGAACTTCACGTTCAACCATCTTCTTAGCAGCTTTGATTGTCGTAGCCATGCCGCGACGTTCTAATTTGCCATAGATGAATGGTTTGAATAGCTCTAGTGCCATCTTCTTAGGAAGACCACATTGGTGAAGCTTAAGTGTAGGACCAACTGTGATTACAGAACGGCCTGAATAATCTACACGCTTACCAAGTAAGTTCTGACGGAAACGACCTTGCTTACCCTTGATCATATCAGCAAGAGATTTAAGAGGACGTTTGTTAGAACCTGTAATTGCACGACCACGACGACCGTTATCAAGTAGCGCATCTACCGCTTCTTGTAACATACGTTTTTCGTTACGTACAATAATGTCTGGTGCTGCTAAATCTAGTAAACGCTTAAGACGGTTATTACGGTTAATAACACGACGGTAAAGGTCATTTAGATCAGATGTCGCAAAACGACCACCGTCTAATGGTACTAATGGGCGTAGATCAGGTGGCAATACTGGAAGTACTGTCATGATCATCCACTCAGGGTTATTACCTGATTGGTGGAACGATTCCATTAACTTAAGACGTTTAGTGATTTTTTTACGCTTAGTTTCAGAGTTAATTGTTGGTAACTCTTCACGCATCTCAGCAATTAATTGAGCAAGATCAAGTTCACGAAGCAAGTCTAAAACTGCTTCAGCACCCATCTTAGCTTCAAACTCATCACCGTGCTCTTCTAGTGAATCTAAGTATTCTTCTTCACCTAATAACTGACCACGCTCAAGCGTTGTCATACCAGGTTCAGTTACTACGAATGATTCGAAGTAAAGAACACGTTCAATATCACGAAGCGTCATATCTAGCATTAAGCCAATACGTGACGGTAATGATTTTAAAAACCATATATGTGCAACTGGGCTCGCAAGGTCGATATGACCCATACGATCGCGTCGCACTTTAGTGAGTGTTACTTCAACGCCACACTTTTCACAGATCACACCACGGTGTTTAAGGCGTTTATATTTACCACATAAACACTCATAATCTTTCACTGGGCCGAAAATACGGGCACAGAATAAGCCATCGCGCTCAGGCTTGAAAGTACGGTAGTTAATAGTCTCAGGTTTCTTTACTTCACCGTATGACCATGAACGAACCATGTCTGGTGAAGCAAGACCAATGCGAATTGCATCGAATTCTTCGGTCTTATTTTGTTGCTTCAGAAACTTAAGTAAGTCTTTCACCTTAGCTCTCCTGTCGGAGTTAATCTTGAGGACGGATAATCTCGTCCCTACATTCTATTCAGCCGTAACAGATGCTGCAGCGTTAACTGCAGCATCTAATTGGCTTAATTTTCTTCCAACTCGATGTTGATACCTAGTGAGCGGATTTCTTTCAACAATACGTTGAACGATTCTGGCATACCTGGTTCCATTTTATGGTTACCATCAACGATGTTTTTATACATCTTAGTACGACCGTTCACGTCATCCGATTTCACTGTTAGCATTTCTTGTAGAGTGTAAGCAGCACCATAAGCTTCAAGTGCCCATACTTCCATCTCACCAAAACGCTGGCCACCGAACTGTGCTTTACCACCCAGCGGCTGCTGAGTAACAAGGCTGTAAGAACCAGTAGAACGTGCGTGCATCTTATCGTCAACCAAGTGGTTAAGTTTAAGCATGTACATGTAACCAACAGTTACTTGACGTTCAAACTGATCGCCAGTACGGCCATCATAAAGTGTAACCTGACCACTACGAGGATAGCCCGCAAGCTCAAGCATGTCTTTGATTTCGCTTTCTTTCGCGCCATCAAATGCAGGAGTAGCTATTGGTAAACCACCTTTTAAGTTTTCAGCTAGACGACGAATTTCGTCATCAGTGAAGCTAGCAATATCTACAACTTGGCGAGATTCGCCAATTTCGTATGCTTGCTTGATGAAGTCACGTAGCTCATGAAGCTCACGTTGCTCTTTCATCATCTCTTCAATACGTTCACCGATACCACGTGCAGCAAGACCCATATGTGTTTCAAGGATCTGACCGATGTTCATACGTGATGGTACACCTAGTGGATTCAATACGATATCTACCGTACGACCTTTGTCATCGTAAGGCATATCTTCTACTGGTACGATAGTCGAGATAACACCTTTGTTACCATGACGACCCGCCATTTTATCACCCGGTTGGATACGACGTTTAACAGCTAGGTATACTTTAACAATCTTAAGTACGCCTGGTGCTAAGTCATCACCTTGGGTAATTTTACGACGTTTGTTTTCAAACTTCTTATCGTATTCAGCTTTAAGTTCATCGTACTGTGCAGCTAGTTGCTCAAGCTCAGCTTGCTTGTCTTCTTCAGCAAGGCTTTGCGTAAGTACTTTTTCAGCATTTAGAGATGCAAGTTTATCTTCATCAAAACCAGCAGCTATAAGTAGCTTACGTGCACGGTCTAAAACGCCTGCTTCTAAAATACGGAACTCTTCGTTGAAGTCTTTCTTCGCTTCGCGAAGCTGCATGTCTTCAACTTCTAACGCGCGTTTATCTTTTTCAACACCATCACGGGTGAAAACTTGCACGTCAATTACAGTACCAGTTACAGAATTTGGTACACGTAAAGAGCTGTCTTTAACGTCAGACGCTTTTTCGCCGAAGATAGCACGCAGTAGCTTCTCTTCAGGTGTAAGCTGTGTCTCGCCTTTAGGAGTCACTTTACCTACTAGGATATCGCCGCCTTTAACTTCAGCACCAATATATACAACGCCTGATTCATCAAGCTTGCCTAGCGCAGACTCACCCACATTCGGGATATCTGCAGTGATCTCTTCTGGACCTAATTTAGTATCACGGGCAACACACTGTAGTTCTTGAATATGGATAGTCGTTAGACGATCTTCTTCAACTACGCGCTCTGATAACAAGATTGAATCTTCGAAGTTATAACCGTTCCATGGCATGAATGCCACGCGAAGGTTTTGACCAAGGGCTAAGTCACCTAAGTCAGTCGAAGGACCATCTGCTAACACGTCACCACGAGTAACCGGTTCGCCAACCATACAAGTTGGTTTTTGGTTAATACATGTATTTTGGTTTGAACGTGTGTATTTGGTTAAGTTGTAGATGTCGATGCCCGCTTCACCAGGAATGCGTTCTTCTTCATGTACATTTACAACGATGCGACTTGCGTCAGCATACATTACTTCACCACCACGTTTAGCAACGATAGTTACACCAGAATCTTTCGCTAGTGTTAACTCAATACCAGTACCTACTAACGGCTTATCCGCTTTCAATGTTGGTACTGCTTGACGTTGCATGTTTGAACCCATCAATGCACGGTTAGCATCATCGTGTTCTAGGAACGGGATAAGTGCTGCCGCTACAGAGATCACCTGTTGTGGTGATACATCCATATACTGCTGGTCCATGCGACCCATAAAGGTAGATTCACCTTTGTGACGACATGGGATAAGTTCATCAACAAACTCATTGGTTTCAGTTAAGTTTGAGTTCGCCTGTGCGATAACAAACTGACCTTCTTCAATGGCTGATAAATAATCAACTTCATCAGTTACAACACCGTCTACCACTTTGCGGTAAGGTGTTTCTAAGAAACCGTAGTCATTTGTACGTGCGTACGTAGACAACGAGTTAATTAGACCGATATTTGGACCCTCAGGAGTCTCGATTGGACATACGCGACCATAGTGAGTTACGTGAACGTCACGTACTTCAAAGCCTGCGCGTTCACGAGTTAGACCGCCCGGACCTAATGCAGAGATACGACGTTTATGCGTAACTTCTGATAGTGGGTTATTTTGGTCCATAAACTGTGATAACTGAGACGAGCCGAAGAACTCTTTAACCGCTGCCGAAATAGGCTTAGCGTTAATAAGATCTTGTGGCATTATCGCGTCAAGGTCACCTAAGCTTAAACGCTCACGTACAGCACGTTCAACACGTACTAGACCAACACGGAATTGGTTCTCAGCCATTTCGCCAACACTACGTATACGACGGTTGCCTAAGTGATCGATATCATCAACATCGCCTTGACCGTTACGAATAGCAATTAATACTTTCATAACAGACACGATGTCTTCTTTGCTTAATGTGCCAGGGCCTGTGTCTGTATCGTAACCAACACGGCTATTGAACTTCATACGACCTACAGTAGATAAGTCATAACGTTCTTCAGAGAAGAACAAGTTCTGGAATAAGGCTTCAGCCGCGTCTTTCGTCGGTGGCTCGCCTGGGCGCATCATGCGGTAAATTTCTACTAGTGCTTCTAAACGGCTGCTTGCAGAGTCAATGTTCAAAGTATTTGACATGTAAGCACCGCTGTCCACTTCATTGATATATAACGTATCAATTTTAGTGTAACCGGCTTTAACCAATTCAGCCATTAGCTCTAGAGTTAGCTCGTCATTTGCATTTGCAATAACTTCACCAGTTGACTCATCAACATAGTTTTTAGCTACAATACGGCCAATGATGTACTCATGTGGTACTTCTAATTGCTTAATGCCTTTCTTCTCGATGCTCTTGATGTGGCGAGCCGTAACACGACGACCTCTTTCAACAAATACTTCACCGTCTTCGCTCTTGATATCAAAAGCGGCAGTTTCACCACGTAAGCGCGAAGGTACAAGTTCCATAAGAACTTTGCCATTCGTTACTTCAAACGTAGTGTTATCGAAGAACATATCTAGGATTTGTTCGCTAGAATACTCTAGTGCACGTAGGATGATAGACGCCGGTAATTTACGACGACGGTCAATACGTACATATAAGTTATCTTTTGCATCAAATTCGAAGTCTAACCATGAACCACGGTAAGGTATAACGCGTGCGTTATATAATACTTTACCCGATGAATGGGTTTTACCGCGGTCGTTATCAAAGAATACACCAGGGCTACGGTGTAGCTGAGAAACGATAACACGCTCTGTACCATTGATTACAAAAGTACCGGTATCTGTCATGAGCGGAATTTCGCCCATGTAAACTTCTTGCTCTTTAATGTCTTTAACTGTGCCTGGTGCTTCTTTGTCCATAACAACAAGACGCAGTTTCACGCGAAGTGGAGCAGAATAAGTCACACCGCGAATTTGACATTCTTTTACATCGAAAACTGGCTCACCAATACGGTAACTTACGTATTGAAGCTCAGAATTTCCCGAGTAGCTTTTAATAGGGAACACAGAACGGAAGGCAGCTTCCAAACCATGATCGCCATCAGCGTCCGGCACTAAGAATTTTTTAAACGATTCTAACTGTGTAGACAGTAAAAAAGGTATATCCAAAACTTGTGGACGTTTACCAAAATCCTTACGGATACGTTTCTTTTCAGAATAAGAGTAAGCCATGGGGTTCCTCAGCTTGCTGATCTTTGACCCGACCTGTTCTTGTAAGAACAGACTTAACTGGCAGCTATGCCAAGATTTTACAACATTTAACTGTTGTTCTAATTAGATCCCACTTTAACACTAGCAAACTATAAAGCGTTGAAAGTAAAGAAAAAATCAGATTTTATTTGAGCTAAAAGAGTGCATCACTCTATAGCGCAAAAAGGCCGGTGATTAAATAATCACCAGCCCTTGCCTGATTTCTCAGGCAGCGAACTTAGCAAAAGCTAAATTACTTAACCTCAACTTCAGCACCAGCTTCAGTAAGATCTTTTGCAAGTGCTTCAGCTTCTTCTTTAGATACACCTTCTTTAACAGGTGTAGGAGCAGCTTCAACAAGAGCTTTCGCTTCTTTAAGGCCAAGGCCAGTTGCGCTACGAACAGCTTTGATTGCAGAAACCTTGTTAGCGCCAGCGCCAGTAAGGATTACGTCAAATTCTGTTTTCTCTTCAGCAGCTTCAGCAGCTGGACCAGCTACCATTGCAGCTGCAGCAGTTACGCCGAATTTTTCTTCCATTGCTTCGATAAGAGCAACAACGTCCATTACTGACATTTCAGCAATTGCGTCAAGGATTTGGTCTTTAGATACAGACATTACAAATTTCCTAATAATTAACGGACATTACGTCCAAATAAATTTTTACACCGAAAGTGAGATTAAACAGCTTAAAATTAAGCAGCTTGCTCTTCTTTCTGTACACGTACTGCTTCAATTGTTTTACACAATTTGCCAGCAGACGCTTCTTTCATAGCACTCATTAAGCGTGCAACAGCTTCGTCGTATGTAGGTAATGTAGCAAGCATTGCTGCATCAACAACATTTCCTTCAAAAGCGGCCGTTTTAAGCTCGAATTTCTCATTCTTTTTCGCGAAATCTGAAAAGATACGCGCAGCAGCACCTGGGTGCTCTGATGAGAAAGCGATTAAGCTTGGACCAACAAATGAATCAGAAAGACACTCAAAATCTGTTCCTTCAAGAGCACGTTTTGCTAAAGTGTTACGGACAACTTTCATCCAAACACCATTTGCACGAGCTTCTTTACGAAGGGCAGTGATTGCGCCAACTGTTACACCACGAGAATCTGCAACAACTGCAGATAGAGCACCATTGGCTGCTTCGTTGACTTCAGCAACTATTGCTTTTTTGCCTTGAAGATTTAAAGCCATGGGTGTTACTCCTGGTTTAATGGGGATACCGATTATCGGATTCCCCTGTTCTACTCTTCCCTACCAAACAAGGTAGAGATGCTTTTTACGGCGAGAGCCAGAAGGATTAGGAAAAATCTATCTGGGGTCTACACCGTCTACGTAGGTGAATATTAAGGCCGAAGCCACCTACGGTCTTGGACGGAAGCCCAATTTATCGTTAACCCCGAAGGCTTAACGAAATTATGGACTTCAACCCGAATTCTTTACTTTGCCAATTAATAAATTAATCAACAAAATGGCGCGAAATTATAGTACAAATTTCACGCCATGTAAACACTGATTAAGCTACAGTTGTGCTTAAAGTGTTTTGGTCAACAGAAACGCCTGCGCCCATTGTTGTAGAGATAGTTACTTTCTTCAAGTAAACACCTTTAGCTTGAGAAGGTTTAGCCTTCTTAAGCGCAACAATTAGAGACTCAAGGTTTTGTTGTAATTGCTCTGCAGTGAAATCAACCTTACCAATAGTAGTATGGATGATGCCATTTTTGTCATTACGGTAACGTACTTGACCTGCTTTAGCATTTTTAACTGCTTCTGCAACGTTAGGCGTTACAGTACCAGTTTTAGGGTTTGGCATTAGACCACGTGGGCCTAAGATTTGACCTAGTTGACCAACAACACGCATAGCGTCTGGTGATGCAACAACAACGTCAAAGTTCATCTCGCCTTTTTTAACTAGTTCAGCAAGATCTTCCATGCCTACTAATTCAGCACCGGCTTCTTTTGCAGCTTCTGCATTAGCGCCTTGTGTGAATACAGCAACACGAACGTCACGACCAGTACCGTTAGGTAGTACAGTAGCACCACGAACGTTTTGATCAGATTTACGAGCATCGATACCAAGGTTAACGGCAACGTCAACACTTTCTACGAATTTAGCTGTCGCTAACTCTTTTAAAAGAGCAACTGCTTCATTGATTTCGTAATCTTTTGTTACTTCCACTTTTTCGCGGATAGTACGCATACGTTTAGTTAATTTAGCCATTTCTTAGTCCTCTACGTTCAAGCCCATCGCACGCGCAGAACCTGCGATAGTGCGAACCGCTGCGTCCATATCGGCAGCTGTAAGGTCAGTTCGTTTTGTCTCAACAATTTCTTCAAGTTGAGCACGAGTTACTGTGCCTACTTTATCAGTGTTAGGACGGCCTGAGCCTGACTTGATACCAGCAGCTTTCTTAAGTAAGTAAGCAGCAGGTGGCGTTTTCATGTCGAACGTAAATGAACGGTCACCGTAAACAGAGATCACTACAGGAACTGGAGCGCCTTTTTCGATAGACTCTGTACGTGCGTTAAACGCTTTACAGAATTCCATGATGTTTACACCGTGTTGACCTAGTGCAGGACCTACTGGAGGACTAGGATTAGCCATACCAGCGGCAACTTGTAGCTTGATTAGAGCTTCAACTTTTTTAGCCATTATAAATACCTCATTTGGTGGGTCTCAGCCTTGTGCGCGCGAGGACGCGTACTCTAACGGCTTCCCAGTTTAAAAATTGGTTTCGTACTTTTTGCACAGTAAAAATAAATTTTACCTTAATACAAAAAGGCCGCTGATTATAAGTTAATCAGCGGCCTTTTTCAAGCTTCATGCCAAAATTTAAATAAAAATTAGCGAAGCTTTTTTAATCAATTACTTATCTTGCTCAACTTGACCGAATTCAAGCTCAACTGGCGTAGAACGACCAAAAATAAGTACAGATACTTTTACGCGGCTCTTTTCGTAGTCAACCTCTTCAACTACACCACTGAAATCTGCAAATGGTCCGTCTGTAACGCGAACAACTTCACCTGGTTCAAATAATGTAGCAGGTTTAGGTGCTTCAGCATTTTCTTGAAGGCGATTAAGAATGCGTTCTGCTTCTTTAGGAGTTATTGGAGCAGGACGATCAGACGTTCCACCAATAAAGCCCATTACACGTTCAGTGCTGTTCACTAAGTGCCAGCTTGCGTCATTCATATCCATTTGTACTAATACATAACCTGGAAAGAATTTACGCTCAGATTTACGCTTTTGGCCAGCGCGCATCTCAACAACTTCTTCAGTTGGTACTAGTATCTCACCAAAGCTCGATTCAAGACCTTCGATTTTAATGTGTTCAGTTAACGTTTGAGCTACACGCTTTTCGTAACCAGAAAAGGCTTGTACTACATACCAACGTAACTTAATTTCTTTGTTCTCGTTCTCATCCGACATGGGATCAGATCTCCAATCCAGTTAAAAAGCCTACAGCGCGGAATAAAATGCCATCTAATCCCCAAAGGATAAGTGCCATAATCACTGTTGCAACCATTACAATTAATGTCGTGTGGGTAGTTTCTTGGCGCGTTGGCCAAATAACTTTGCGTACTTCAATTCGAGCTTCTTTAGCGAAAGCAAGAAAGTTACGTCCCTTAAATGTTTGCGAGGCAATTGCTAATCCGGCCGCTATTGCAACAACAACGCCGATAGCACGTAGTAGTACAGATTGATCTGCATACATGTGATTACCAACAACTGCGCCTGCAAGTAGCGCGATTGCTACTAACCACTTTACTGACTCCATCGCACTTGATGGTGTTTCTACATTCGTGCTCATAATATTATTACCTTAACTACAGACACAACAACCCTACACTACGGTAAGGTTAATCCATTAAAATCTAAACTTAAAAACAGACTTAATTTAAACCGGTTTTTAATCTCAGACTACTCAAACCACAAGTAAAACTGGCAGGGGCGGAGAGATTCGAACTCCCAACCATCGGTTTTGGAGACCGCTGTTCTACCAATTGGAACTACGCCCCTGCAAAGTGGATGCCTATTATACTTACGCAGTCCATTAACACAAGCCTAAAAGATACCCACATTGGAAAATCTCGGCATTGCATTAAAAAATCAATCTTAACATTGATTAAAAAGCAGTTTATGATTGTCCAAATTATAGGGACTCACAATTAGATAGGAAGTCTGTGAAAGCAATAAAAACAATCATAAGATACAAAATTATTAGCTTTCTATTATTATTTCATATTAGTTCTTATGCCCTGCCATTGTACTTAGATACATATACAAATGAACAAGGTTTATCACAAAATTCAATTACCTGCAGTACCACTGATGAAAAAGGGTTTCATTGGTTTGCTACCCAAGGTGGCTTAAACCGATTTGATGGGTATGAATTTAAGCACTATAAATTCAATCCTTCACACCCTAGTATTTCGGGAAATTGGATTACAGACTGCCTGAATTTAGGAAACGGCCACATTTGGTTTGCTACAATAAGTAATGGACTTAACTTATTAAATACTGAAACAGGAAGTTTTAGTGTTTTTAACCAGTATTCAACCCCTCCTATTACAAACGAACGTATTTCATCAATTTCTTCTAATTCGCCACAAATCATTTGGATTGGTCACGATAAAGGGCAACTTACTCGTTTAGATACATACACAGGTACTACCGAATTATTTTCTTATCAGGGCACGAATCACTTAAATGTTGTTTTTAAGGATGTGCTTTTTGATGATCAAAAAAACCTTTGGTTAGCAAGTAGTATCGGGCTGATTAAGTTCGATACACAAACACATCGGTTCGAACATATACCTAATAGCCCTGAACAGCTCTGGCAATTAAAAAAAGCAGAAAACGGCAAATTTATTATAGGAGGTAAGACTGGTCTAAGTGTTTTTGACTCAAACACACTCGCATTTTATAACTTTGAGCAACTCAAAAATGTTTGGGTCACAGATATACTTTTTGATGATGAAAAAAAATTATGGGTAAGCACTTATGGTCATGGTCTTTATTACCAAGCTACAGATAATTTATTAAGTAGCGAGTTTCATCAACTTACTCACTCTCCAGATTTAAAACATGGCTTAGCTAACGATCACCTATTGTCACTTTACCAAGACCCTCAAGGCATTATTTGGATTGGTACAGACGGCTATGGATTACATCGCTATGATAAAAGGCAGGCTCAGTTTGGTCATCAAAAACATCAAAGCAATAACCCAGCTTCTATCTCGAATGACTTTGTAAGAGCAATACTCAAAGACAGTAAAAACTTACTTTGGGTGGGTACGCGCGACGGACTCAACAAACAAACTGACACAGGATTTAAACGCTATAAAACAGATAAAAATCAAGATATAGGCTTAACTAATAACAATATATTTAGTCTTTATGAAGATGCCAATAAACGCGTATGGATAGGCACATACGGAGGTGGTTTACTGCTTTACAACCCAATTAATGATAACTTTTCGGCTTTTACTGTGCAAAGCCATCAACTCAGTAGTAACCGTATTTATGCAATCGAAGGTGATCTAAGTGGTAATTTATGGCTGGGCAGTAACGAAGGCTTAACGCGATTTAATCCCGATACTTTACAGGTTACAAATTTTAAATACACCGCAGATAAAAATAGTATCTCAAATAATACTGTTTTTAGTATTACTTATGACAACGACAACAACGCTATATGGGCAGGAACCCGCGCAGGGTTAAATAAACTTTCTTTACATGATGAAACATTCACTCATTACCAAAGCGATCTTAAAAAGCCTAATAGTTTAACGCATGACATGGTTACATCCTTGCATTTACAAGATAAAAACACTTTATGGGTAGGTACTTTTGGCGGGCTCAATAAATTAAATATCCAAACAAACAAAGTAATAAACATTACAGAGTTTGATGGCTTACTTAACGATAATATTTTTGCAATTAAACAAGATAGCAGCGGTTACTTGTGGCTAAGCAGCAACCAAGGCCTAACCCGTTACGCTCCTCAAACCCAACAAATGCAGCATTTTTTACCCGCAAACGGTATACAGCATCATTCTTTTATTTTAGGCGCCGCTTTTCAAGCAGATGACGGCGAGCTATTTTTTGGTGGTATTAACGGTTTTAATCAATTTGATCCGTTAAAACTAACCCTAGCAACTCAACCCCCAGAACCCGTTATTACAGACTTACTTATTTATAACCAGTCAGTCGCGACGCAGCAATATATAAAAAACAAGACCCAAACGGCTAAGCTTATAAGCTATACAGACAGACTCTTTTTTAAAGAAGAAGATGGTGTTATCGGCTTTAAATTTTCTGCTTTAAACAGTGCAGAGCCCCCTTCTCAATACCAATATGCTTACAAGTTAGCTGGGTTAGATAAGCAGTTTTTATACGCAAACAAAAACCAGAGGCAAGTTAGTTATTCTCAACTTCCCGCTGGAAGCTATCACTTTATTGTAAAAGTTAAAGATCAATACGGTCAATGGAGTGATGATAAAACAATGGTTGCGCTTACAGTTACTCCACCTTGGTGGAAGAACAATGTTGCCTATGTCACTTACATCATTATCGTATTATTTATAATGTGGTTAATTATAACAGCAAGGTATAGAGCTAACGTTGCAGAGCAAGCAAACTTAAAAGAGAAAGAACTTAGCAACTTAAAAACCCAACTATTAGATAATGTTAGCCATGAACTTAAAACACCATTGAGCTTAATATTAGCGCCACTTGAGAGCTTACAAAAAAGTCATAAAGATTCAGACACCCAACAAAAACTAGCGATGATTCAACGTAATAGCTATAAGCTATTGGATCAAATAAACCAACTTTTACAGCTCAGCCAGCGCCCAAGCACTGCAGTAAAACACGTCACACCCTATGCTATAAAGCCGGTAGTTGAACAATTAATTGAAGATTTCACCCCTTTATTTGAGCAAAAAAATATTACATTTAAATTTGAAGATTTAACGGAAAAAAACTATTCACATTAAATCAGAGCTAAATCATACAATTTCTATTATCAGTAACTTATTAAGTAACGCCCAAAAATACACCCCAAACACTGGCAAAGTATTACTTCAGCTATTAACTAAAAAACAAACATTAATCATCACAGTCTCAGATACTGGTGTTGGTATTGATAAAGAGCACCTTGAGACCGTTTTTCAACGATTTACACGCATAAATACGAGTAATCAAAGCGGTAGCGGTATTGGCTTAGCGCTGGTGAAGCAGCTAGTTGAGCAATATGGAGGAACTATTGAACTTAAAAGTGAATTAAATAAAGGAAGTTGTTTTACTGTTTCACTCCCAATAAATCAAATAGACGAAACCTCTAACCTTACTGCTCTTGCTGTATCTAAAAGCAATAATTTATGTGTAGTAAAAAGTAATAAGATTCTTATTATTGAAGACAACGATGAAATGCGTGATTTAATAACGTCACTATTTATTAGTAGCTTCACGTGTATAAGTGCAGCTAACGGAGAGCTAGGTTTAGCTTTATGTAAAAACGAAATGCCTGACTTGGTAATAAGTGATGTAATGATGCCTGTTATGGATGGCTATCAGTTTATTAAAGCACTGCGCAGCGACACGGCTATTAGCCATATTCCGGTGTTATTACTTTCAGCAAAGGCAGATACGCATAGTAAATTAAAGGGCCTAGACTTACTTGCTGATGACTATTTGAGTAAACCTTTTGAGCCGCAGCTGTTACTCAGCCGCGTTCAAGGGTTATTAACGATTAGAGAAGTACTTAATCAACATTTAAAACAACAACTACCTGCTTTATCACAAACAACCCAGCTCGACCCACAAATGGCGCAAAGTAAAGATTATGTATTTACCGAGCGTGTAAAAACGACAGTAAAAGAGCATTACCAAGACGAAGCATTTAGCGTGGAAGAATTTGCAGCTGCGCTTTATCTTAGCCCTCGCGCTTTACAATTAAAAATGAAAGCCTTGTACAACCTAACACCAAGCGATTACATTCGAAATATTCGTTTAGAATTTGCACAAGAGCTTTTAAAAAATAGTGAGCTTGCAATTGGCCTAGTAGCACAGCAAGTTGGCTTTAATTCACAAAGCTACTTTGCCCGGTGCTTTAAAGCAAAATATAATATGTCCCCAAAACAGTTTCGCGAACAATCCTGATAAATTTCGCCTGTGTGACTAAACATTTCGCACCAGTACTATTATTAACCTGCTGATTTAACTAAATTAACATGAATTTAAATATTAAAGGAAATGCACCATATTTCCCTTGAGCGTATTAATTAAGGACAGTCATATGTTAAAAGCACCACAAAAACTATTATTAACGGCACTATTAACTACCACTCTGAGCGCTTGTCAAAGCACCTCCACAAATGTTACGTCAGGTCAAAATTCACCAGACATAAACACTGTCGCCCAAGAACAATACAATGGGCCTAAAGCTCGTATTGCTGTTGCACGCTTTACCGACAAATCAAACAACTCAAAATGGTGGCGTAAAGAAATAGGCGACGGTATGGCTGATCAATTAACTACGGCACTCGTATCAACAAATCGCTTTATTGTTTTAGAGCGCCAAGCGCTTGATGCTGTTTTATCAGAACAAGACCTAGCAGCCTCAGGTCGCGTTAGTGCATCATCGGGTGCCGCTTATGGTGAGATTGAAGGTGCTGAAATAGTCGTTATTGCAGCGGTAACTGAATTTGATGACGATAGCTCTGGTGCAAGTGTTGGCAGTGGCGGCTTCATGGGTGATGTATTTAGCTCTGTATCCGCTGGTTTCTCAGGCTCTCATATGGCGATTGATCTTCGTCTAATAGATACACGCACATCACGCATTTTAGCTGCAACAAGTGTTGAAGGTGGCAGTAAAGATTTTGACTTTACTGGAGCCGCAACCAACTTTGGTGGCGCACTTGTTGGCGGTAATATTAGTGGATGGTCTGATACCCCTAAAGAAAAAGCCCTTCGTGAAGTTATTATTAAAGCGGTTGAGTTTTTAGAAACTAAAATTCCAGATACTTACTATCGCTATAACAGTAACAACACTTTAGCATCGGGTTACACTGCGCCGCCACCGGCAGCTGTACAAGCAAAAACAGTCAGCAAGAGCGCTGTAACAGTTGATGTACCAACCCATAGAATGCCACATTATGAAAAGATGGATTTAGCAATGTCGCGCCTAAGCTTAGTATGTTTGGGTTACCTAAGAAACCAGCCTGATTACGAAGAATTTGAAACACAGGATGTTGAGTACGATCGTAAAACAGTTATCGCACTTCGTGAGTACCAACAAGACAAAAAACTAAAGGTAACGGGTTTAGCTGATGAAACAACTAAAAAGTCACTTGATGATAGTGGTTGTATCGCTAAAACGAACAAATCAAGCCTCGAAAGTATAAGCAACATGTTTAAGTTTAATTAATGGCTTTGACTTGGGTAGCTAATAAAAAGAGCTACCCAAGTACTCACTATCTAGTTAGCGCCTTTAACAAGTGGTACTCCGTTATTACCTACCGGGATATAAACAGTTGTATGATTAGGTGACTCAGCCATTTTTATTTGTGCATTAATAGCTTCATGTTGAATGTAATTAGCTGTTAGTGTTGCGTTAATGATCTTCTGAGCTTGAGCAATCCCTTTGGCTTCTTCAACCCTAATTTCAGCGTCTTTTTTGGCAATCTCTTTTTGTGTTTCTTTTTCCGATAATAGCTGCTGAGCTGCCAATTTTTTCTCAACTGCATTAGCAACAATATCGGGGTAATTAATATTGCCTACTACAACGTTTGCAAGTTTAAACGGCGTTGTCGATAAATAACTTTGCAGTCGCAGAGTCACTTCTTTCGCAATTTTCTCACGATTTGTTTTAAGCTCACCACTATCGTATTTTTGTACTGTATCGCGCACATACGTTCTAAAAGTTTCACGTACAAAGCGTTTATACCAATTTTCGGCGCCGTACTGCTCTACCACAGTTTTAACAGAGCCACTCTCAATAGCAATAACAGCATGAAAATCAAATTTAATATTTAAATCATCATTCGCTAAGATTCTAAATGTCTCGGTATATGTATTAGGTCGCATATCGATGTTTACCACTTCATTTCGCAGTAACGACATACCGTAATTAGATGGGCCCTTCATTGTTCCTTGATAACCACCTTCACCAAATACACGCGGCTTTTCGAATACGTAGCCTTCTTCACCTGCGGGTGTGCTTGGGTTAGTACATGCAGTTAATCCAAAACCAACGACTCCTACAACCAATGCACCTTTAAATAGGTTATTAAACAATGTTTGTGTCCCGGAGTTTCTTACTCTCATCATCTTTCCTTTAATTACTTTTTAATATTGTATAAACGTCACTTAACAAGCTTGAAGCACCAAATCTAAATGTATTTGCTTGCAAATAATCATCACCCATTATTGCGCGTGCTAGCGCTAAATAATCACTGGCATCGGCAACAGTTTTAACACCACCGGCAGCTTTAAAGCCCACACGTTTATCCGAGTTTTTAATGGCTGTTAGCATAATTCTTGTTGATTCAAGGGTTGCATTAATGGCCACTTTACCCGTACTGGTTTTTACAAAATCGGCACCACCTTCAATTGCCAATTGAGTAGCCTGCGTTATAAGTGCTTCAGTTTTAAGCTCACCGCTTTCGATTATTACTTTTAGCTGGGCGCGCGACCCACATGCTTTTTTACTTTCGCTTATATAGCTAAGTACTGTTTGAACATCGCCCGCTATGAGTTTTTTGTAAGGAATAACCAAATCAATTTCGTCTGCGCCGCGCTCTACAGCAATAAGTGTTTCGTTAATTACATCACTTAGTGGTGTATCACCCGTTGGGAAGTTAGTGACCGTTGCAACTTTTACGTAGTTAAGTTCACGCGCTGCAAGTGCTATTTTTGCATCATCAACAAAATCGCTATAAACACATACTGCGGCAGGCGTACCTAAGGTAGGATTTATGCTATCAACAAGTGCTTGAATGCTTTTGGTGGTATCGCTGGTGTTTAAACTTGTTAAATCCATCAGTGCGACTGCTAATGCGGCATCTTTTTGGTGGTGTGTCATTAGAGCTCCGTTGCTTATGTAATACCAATTTTATTAAAAACATAATCATTTTAGCGTATTAAATAACTCACTACGTTAAAAATTATTTATATAGAACAACTATGTATCATAATTTTAGCCTTGTTATTGAGCTATTTTCTCGTCGCTATAATAGATCACTAATTTAATGTAATTGGTATAAGTACAAAATTTGATATGCCTCCATATTAACAAATTAAACCAAACTCGCTATAGCTCATAACCAAACACTATAAGCTGGTTATTTTACTTGTAACTCGGCGCAATCCCTTGTTAACTAACTCTTAGGCCTAAAAAGCCCACCTATTATAACTTTTGGTTATATCAACTTGGTTTTAATTATTTTTTACTTATTGATAGCCGCTATATTCTGCTTATCAGAATAAAGCGTTTTCTTATATTTGAATTTGTTTAGGGGTCTTATTAACGTGCAGTATTTACCTATCTTTACCAAACTCGACAACAAACCAGTATTGGTTGTTGGCGGTGGAGAGGTCGCATTACGCAAATGTCGCGCGTTTTTAAAAGCGAGAGCGAGCGTTACTTTAGTAGCGCCTTGGTTTTGCGACGAACTAAAAGAACATGCACATAATAATGAAGTAACGCTTATTGATGCTTATTTTGATGAGTCGCATCTCGATGGAAAAATGCTTGTTATTGCAGCAACCGACCGCGATGAAGTAAACAACAACGTATTTGAACTTGCCAATGCCCGCAATGTATTTGTAAACGTGGTTGATGACCAACCTAAATGTACGTTTATATTCCCATCCATTGTTGACCGCGACCCAATTACGATTGCTATATCAAGTGCAGGCACAGCGCCCGTACTTGCGCGTCGCTTACGCGAAAAGCTCGAAACCCTTATTCCGCATCATATTGGCCCACTTGCAACAATTGTAGGTGGCTTTAGAGACAAAGTAAAAAAACGCTTTAAACACTTTTCTGACCGCCGCCAATTTTGGGAAGGCGTGTTCGACTCATCTGTCGTGAGTAAAGTACAAACCGGTGATACCCAAGCCGCGCAGCAGCAACTAGAGCAAATGCTAGATGCTAAAGCAGAACCTGAAGGCGAAGTATATGTAGTAGGTGCAGGCCCTGGCGATCCAGAGCTTTTAACACTTAAAGCACTACAACTTATGCAACAAGCCGATGTGGTTGTATACGACTTTTTAGTGTCTGACGAAATTATGGAATTAGTGCGCCGCGATGCTGACCTTATTTGTGTAGGCAAACGTTTGGGCGATCATAGTGTTGTTCAAGACGACACCAACCAAATGTTGGTCGACCTTGCTAAACAAGGCAAAAAAGTGTGCCGCATTAAAGGTGGCGATCCGTTTATTTATGGTCGTGGTGGCGAAGAAGTACAAGTACTGGCTGCTAACAACGTAAATTATCAAATTGTACCGGGTATTACAGCCGCTGCAGGTTGTAGTGCATATGCGGGTATTCCGCTTACGCATCGTGACCATGCACAAGCCATTCAATTTGTAACTGGCCATTGTAAAAAAGACGGCCAAGAACTTGATTGGCAATCGCTGGCAAAAGCAAATCAAACGCTTGCTATTTACATGGGCGTAATTAAATCGCCGCACATACAAAGCGAGCTTTTAAAGCATGGCCGCAAAGCCGACACACCTGTTGCCATTATCGAAAACGGTACACGCAAAAATCAGCGTGTAGTAACAGGCCAACTAGGCGAACTTGCCGACTTAATTGAACGCAACAGCATTATATCGCCTGCGCTACTCATTATTGGTGAAGTAGCCGCCCTGCACTCGCAACTAGCGTGGTTTGGGAAAAACGAACAAACAAGCAGCTTTGCACAGCCGCTAACAGATGTATCAAATACATAATCGAATTTTAAATTTGTAACTTTTTAATCATTTTAGTAGGACGACTAACAATGGCTTTAACTCACCTTCAGCAACTTGAAGCTGAAAGTATCAAAATCATGCGCGAAGTCGCCGCTGAGTTTGAGAACCCAGTAATGCTTTACTCTATTGGTAAAGATTCGTCGGTACTTTTGCACTTAGCGCGTAAAGCATTTTACCCTGCAAAAATTCCGTTTCCGTTATTGCACGTAGACACCAATTGGAAGTTTCGTGAAATGATTGAGTTTCGCGACCGTATAGCTAAAGAATACGGTTTTGACCTACTGGTACACAAAAATCCAGAAGGCATTGAAATGGGTGTAGGCCCGTTTACGCATGGCTCGGGTAAACATACCGACATAATGAAAACCCAAGGCTTAAAGCAAGCACTTAACAAATATGGTTTCGATGCTGCATTTGGTGGCGCACGCCGCGACGAAGAAAAGTCACGCGCAAAAGAGCGTGTTTACTCGTTCCGCGACAAACACCATCGCTGGGATCCTAAAAACCAACGTCCTGAGCTTTGGAACACTTATAACAGCCAAGTTAATCCGGGCGAAAGTATTCGTGTTTTCCCGTTATCTAACTGGACTGAGCTTGATATTTGGCAATACATTTACCAAGAAAACATCGACATGGTGCCGCTTTACCTAGCAAAAGAGCGCCCTGTTGTTGACCGTGATGGCACCCTAATTATGGTTGACGATGAGCGTATGCCACTTAACGAGGGTGAAGTACCGCAAATGAAATCTGTACGTTTTCGTACGTTAGGCTGCTACCCACTTACCGGTGCAGTTGAGTCAACAGCAAGTACTTTAACCGAAATTATTGAAGAAATGCTGCTATCTACGTCATCTGAACGTGAAGGTCGTGTTATTGACCATGATTCAGCAGGCTCAATGGAGAAGAAAAAACGTGAGGGGTATTTTTAATGTCTAGCCAAAATAACGATACATTTAACGAAGTAAAAGAAATAGGCATAGACGCCTACCTAGCACGCCAACAAGATAAAAGCTTATTGCGTATGCTTACCTGTGGCAGCGTAGATGACGGTAAATCAACATTGATTGGCCGCCTACTGCACGACAGCCACCAAATTTATGAAGATCAGCTAGCAGCCCTTCACAAAGATAACGAAAAAGTAGGTAATGCAGGTGAAGATCTTGACCTTGCATTATTAGTTGATGGCCTACAAGCTGAGCGCGAGCAAGGCATTACCATTGACGTAGCGTACCGTTACTTTTCAACGGCTAAGCGTAAATTTATTATTGCCGACACGCCTGGGCACGAGCAATACACGCGTAACATGGTAACAGGTGCATCAACAAGCGATGTTGCTATTATTTTGGTTGATGCGCGTTACGGCGTGCAAGTACAAACCAAGCGCCACAGCTTTATTTGTGACTCGCTTGGCATTAAGCAGTTTGTTGTTGCCGTTAATAAAATGGATATCGTTGATTTTGACGAAACCGTGTATGAAAAAATTAAGGCCGATTACCTTAAATTTGCTGAGCAACTTAACGTATCAAACATTAAGTTTGTGCCTATGTCGGCGCTTAAAGGCGACAACGTAGTAACTCGCTCTGCTCATACACCGTACTACACCGACAAACCACTACTTGAATTACTAGAAGATTCGCCAGCAGCCGAAACAGATACAGGCTTTGAAGCGCGCCTACCGGTGCAATATGTAGTGCGTCCTAATTTAAACTTCCGTGGTTTTCAGGGCACACTTACGTCGGGCAAGATACACGTAGGCGATGAAATAAAAGTATTACCGTCGGGTAAAACATCAAGCATTAAAGAAATTGTTACCTTTGATGGCAACCTAGACAGCGCAGAAGCAGGCCAAGCAATTACCGTTACCCTAAATAACGAGATTGATATTAGCCGAGGCGACGTAATAGTACCTGCAAATTCAACGGCTGTTGTTACTAACCAGCTGCAAGCTAAAATTGTGTGGATGCATGAGTCGCCATTAGTATTAGGTAAAAGCTATAACCTAAAGCTAGGCAGCAAAAACACTTCAGCTATTGTTACAAAAATTGATTACACGATTGATGTAAACACGCTTGAGCACGGCACTAGCGACTCACTGCAGTTAAACGAAATTGCGATTGTAACGCTTGAACTAACCGAAACTATTTTGGCAGACGAGTACCACAGCAATCATGAAACAGGCTCGTTTATCCTAATCGATCGCTTATCAAACCTAACGGTTGCTGCGGGCATGATTGAACAAGTACTGCAAAGCCAAGCACAGCAAAGTAACTTTAGCGAATTTGAAGTTGAATTTAACAGCTTAGTACGCAAGCACTTTCCGCATTGGCAAGCGCTTGATATTTCTAAGTTATAAGTTAACTTTAGCCTGTTAGGAATTTAAAAGCATGGTAGAACAGCTCGTTTTAACAGGCATTATGCTTACCTTAGTCGGGTGCCTTTTTGGCACCCGTATTAATCCAGCATGGTTATTTGTAAGCGCCATTGGCACCAGCTACTTAGCAGGGCTAATCGATCTTGAAAGCATGTTAATTAATTATGCTAACCCGTCGCTTATCACCTTAGTACTATTGGTGTTAGTGTCGACCGCAATAGAAAAAACCACCCTAATTCAAAAGTTAGCGCAATCGCTATCTAAAGGTAGTTTAGTAAAATCGGTAACAAAATTGGGGTTATCAACCGCCTTTTTATCGTCGTTTACTAACAATACCGCCGTTGTTGCATCGCTTATTACCGCGATAAAAGACAACCCTAATCACTCCCCTTCAAAGCTATTATTACCGCTGTCGTACACTGCTATTTTGGGCGGCACTATTACGCTTATTGGTACATCAACCAACTTAATCGTCAATGGCTTTGCAGTAGATGCGGGCATGGAACCGCTGGGCTTTTTTGACTTTACCTTAGTGGGTTTAGGCGCGTTAAGCGTAGGCCTAATTACCATTTTAGTGATGCTTAAATACTTACCCGACAACGGTAAAAGCGACCAAGAAGTCGTGCCTTTTTACCTAGAAGGCAAAGTACAAGCAAACTCAAAGTTAATAGGCCAAACCGTTGAAGAAAACGGCCTGCGTGATTTAAAAGACTTATTCCTTGCTGAAATTATTCGCGATGGCAGCCGCATTTGCGCAGTCACCCCGCAGCAAATTATTCAAAAAGATGACGTGCTGCTTTTTGTAGGTGACATAAAATCGGTGCCATTACTTACCCGTTTCGACGGCCTAAAAGTAGTACACGAAAATCATCAAAAAGACATAGAACACTTAGTAGAAGTAGTTGTAAGTCAGTCTTCAAAATTTATAGGTAAAACCGTAAAAGAAGCCCGCTTTAGAGAGCAATTTCATGCTGCTGTTATTGCCATTCGCCGTGGGCACGACCGCTTACAAGGCGGCCTGGGGCAAGTGCAATTACAAGCTGGCGACTCACTTATACTCGCACCAGGTAAAAACTTTTACACCTTGCCTAATTTAAAGCGCGAATTTGTGTATATTTCAGGGTTTGACTTACAAGCCCACCTTGCACCTAAACAATCAAACATTGTGCTACTAAGCTTTGCCGCAGTACTGGGTTTAAGCATTATTGGCATAGTGCCGCTGGTTAAAGGCTTATTAGTATTACTAATTGGCTTAATGCTCAGTGGCACCATAAAACTTAACGAAGTAAAACGCCGTTTTCCTATCGAGTTACTCGTAGTCGTAGGCAGCGCCATTGGCCTTGCTAAGTTAATGATAGGCACCGGACTTGCCGGGCAAATATCCGACGCCATGTTTATGGTACTTGGCGACTTTGGTCCTTACGGCGCATTTATTGCCATATTTTTAATGACCGTATTATTTACCGAGCTTATTACTAATAACGCAGCAGCTGCCTTGTCGTTCCCTGTTGCTTACTCGCTCGCGGTTGGTTTTAATGTAGACCCGCTGCCATTTATTATGGNCGGTTGCCTTTGGCGCATCAGCTAGCTTTATATCGCCATTTGGGTATCAAACTAATCTAATGGTTTATAGCGCGGGTAACTATCGCTTAAAAGATTACATAGTGATGGGCTTACCCCTTTCTATTATTTATTCAATCACGGTATTAACCTTGATCCCGCTGGTATTTCCATTTTAATACCTGCGCTCACAGCATAAGAGACTCTCACTATGGATGAAAATATAGTTTGGCATAACTACGCAACTACAAAAGCACAGCGTAGTGAGCAAAAAAAACATAAGCCCGCTATTTTATGGTTTACCGGCTTTTCAGGCTCTGGCAAAAGCACCGTAGCAAACGCACTAGAAGCGGCGCTTAATCAGCAAGGTACGCACACTTACCTGCTCGATGGCGACAACGTACGCCACGGTTTATGTAAAGACCTAGGCTTTAGCGACGAAGACCGCATTGAAAACATACGCCGCGTAGGCGAAACCGCTAAACTAATGACCGACGCTGGCTTGTTAGTACTTACTGCGTTTATATCGCCTTTTAGAGCGGAGCGCGATATGGTGCGCAGCCTAGTAGATGACGGCGAATTTATTGAAGTATTTATCGATACCCCACTGGATGTATGCGAAAGCCGCGATCCAAAAGGCTTATACAAAAAAGCCCGCGCAGGGGAGATAAAACACTTCACGGGTATCGATTCAAGCTACGAAGTGCCAAACAATCCAGAAATAATTTTAGATACAAGTAAAAACACCCTAGACCAATCGGTTACACAACTGATAACGTATCTAAAACAAAAGCACATAATATAGGTTAACCCCATGAATCAAACCGAACTGCTAGAAGAAACCCTCATCCTTGCCCGCAAAGCAGGCCAAGCGATAATGGGAATTTACGAAAAGGACTTTAACGTTGAGTACAAAGCCGATGAAAGCCCCGTAACCGACGCCGATTTAGCAGCTCATAAATTGATTGTGGCAGGGCTTCAACAGCTCACACCTGATATTCCAATACTTAGTGAAGAAAACGCCGACATAAGCTGGGATGTACGCCAAACGTGGAAAAGCTACTGGTTAGTTGACCCAATCGACGGCACTAAAGAATTTATTAAAAAGAACGGTGAATTTACCGTAAACATCGCCCTAATTAAAAACGGCACTCCTATTTTAGCAGTAGTAGATGCACCCGCACTTGGCGTATCGTACTTAGCCGCCGAAGCAATTGGCGCATTTAAAGATACTGGCGATGAGCGAATTGAGCTTAAAGTAACGACTAAACCTAACAAAGGGTTAATTCGTGTTGTAGGCAGCCGCTCGCACCCATCACCCGATTTAGCCGAGTTTGTAAAACGCTTTGACGAGGTTGAAATGGTATCAAAAGGCAGCTCACTAAAGCTGTGTTTAGTCGCTGAGGGCAGCGCCGATATTTACCCGCGCTTGGGCCCAACCTGCGAATGGGATACCGGAGCAGGCCATGCAATCGCCGAAATAGCCGGTGCTAAAGTCACTAAGCTTGATGGCAGCCCACTTATTTATAACACCAAAGATGAATACTTAAATCCGTATTTTATTGTGAGTGCGTTGGAAGAATAAAAGCTTCGAGCTGTTAGCCACGAGCAGCTCAATGTAAATCTAAACACCGTAGGTTGGGTTGAGTGGAACGAAACCCAACATGGTTGAGCACTAAACTATAAAGCCTTATACAATAGGCTTTGGTTTCTAATTTCCTCAAGAAGAGGCTTTAGCTACATTCTATTTGAAAATAGTAACCTCATCACAGAGTAAACTAAAACGCTTTGCTGAGAAATATAACAGTATTGTTCGCTCTCACGATAGAGTTTCCTAACTCCTCCGACCTAAACAACATTTAAATTCTCATAAGCAGGTAGTTTAGACGTATTAATGAGAGCTACATTGCTGTTTGTGGGGGCTTCGATGCTAAAACTTGACAGCTGCTCTCCGAAGTAATGGAACTCCCTTTGACTTGTTAGATCTGAAAACTGTTGTTTTGAGTGGTAACTCTGATAACTTTTCATTAAGTAAGTTAATATAAGTTTTCCGAGATCATTAGAATTAAGTTGATCTAACATGTCTTCATATTCAACAGGTACTATATGTGTATATCCTAGATATTTTAAAAGGCGATCAAAATTAACTCTACCATCTTTAATAAACAATAGTTTATTTATTACTTCATAGAAATTTTCTAGGTCTAAGTTATTTGCTATTAACCAAGTAATAGCTAAGTCTATATTTTCGTTTATATTTCTTCCCGGTTCAGCAAACTGCAAAATGCAGGAACTTGGAGTATCAGCCTCAAAAAATTTAACTAAACCTTTTGTGCTATCTTTGCAACAGCGAGGTATGAAAAAAAACCGTTCAACCCCCTGGCTATATTCTTCAGAGAGGGACAACCATTCATTTAAGAATACAACAATACTTTGCGATTCCCTCAACTCAATAATTTTAGCAATTAAGACTTGATCACTTAACTCTCCATTACTAGGTATTTGTTCTAATAATATTCTATTTAAATAATCTATATTCCAAGTCATGCACCCCAAACTTTGTTGTGTATGGCGATTCATATTTAAATTTATCTCTTCTCTATTATTTAAAATCGACTTCTTTTCATGCTCACTAGTCAAAGGATCATTAAGCCTCTGTTTTTGGATAAGCCATTGATACCTTTCTAGAAGAGGCTTTGTACAGAATAAGTGCTTTAATAATTGCTCTAAATTATCGTCTATATTACCCGTTTCATTTGAAGACATCTTTTCAATAAGTGACTTAATTCTTTTACCTTCATACTCTTCAATTATTTTAGGTCTATTTATTTTCATCTTAATAAATGCAGAATAATTCACTTCTTTCAAGCTAATAGCTTGTAATAATGACATAAAGTTAACCTCGCCCATCAACTTTTTAGGTTGCCACACTTGGTCAACTCTGCGTAATATTTTTTTCATTATCCTTAATGAGGTAATAAACTCATTTAAGTGCCGTATATCTTGGTTATTTTTTGAGAACTCAGGTGTATTTCCTCTTAGAGTAAAAATATCACCATCTCGCTTTTCAAGTAGCCCACTATTACCAAAAATATAATAACTTTTATGAGCCGTATTTTTATGAGGGGAAATTGCACTTTCAACACTTAATTTAATGTAATTAAATATCCTTTCAGTCAAATCAATGGTAAAAATATCTTCCCTATAATCAGTCGCCTTTGAAATAACTTCAGCGGCAACTTCATTTTCATTCCCCATCACGACGATAAAATTGATATGACTCAAATCTCGATTTTTCAATCTATCCAACAGTGCAGCAATATCATTTAACCGTTTTTCATTTTCATCGCCTGCTCCACGATCTACATCTTGCAGGGTGATCAGTAATTTGTGGTTGGTTGCATCAAGAACGTCATTAAGCTTTTGAAAACTTCCCTCAATATCAACGGGGCCTGCGAGTAACGTAGATGCAAACTGAAATACACTACCGCCAGACTTCAACGCTTCAGTGTAATGCTTCGGTAACGCACGAAAGGCGCACATATCAATATACTGGCTTATATCATCGATAATATTACTCAGTACCACGTGAGCAACACTACCGCTTGCAGCGCCCCAAGTAGATATATCGCTGTGTATCCAAGTACTATCTTTTGCAGAGTTTTTTGCCAAATCATTCACAATACTTTCGACGATACTACTTTTTCCGCAACCATAAGGCCCACATAGCGCTATGTGTTGTGCTAAATTTTTTTCATACTTATCACCACCATTTTGCAGCCGCTCGGTGATACGCTTTACATACACCTGTAAGTCGGGCTCTAATCTTTCTGTACTTTTGATAGTTGAATCATCTTTGAACCATTCTCTGAAATCTTCTAACGTTTTTAGTTCTGGGCTTTCTTTAGTTTCAATCGGCTCAATTTCAGAAGTAAAGTTTTGTTGTTTGCTCTGCCTGTATTCATTGCACAATAAGTAAATCGCTAAAATTAAATAACTAGCAGCTAGGCTGATAAATACATAAAAAGCAGCTGCTATATAAGCAAGACCTACATACATAGTCGATAGAGCAACCAATACAGCAGTAAAAATTGGCTTTTGGGTATAAAGCTTTGCCTGATAAATGACGGTTATGAGCATGCCAATAAACGTAAGTGCTAGGTATTTTAAGCTCATAAAGCTTTGTGCGTATAACGCAGCTTCATCAAATTTTGGTGCTGTGCTTAGCATATAAAAAGCAGTCAGAAAGTATGATGCTAATACAGCAATTGTCACAGGCGGATATCGCCAGTTAAACTCAATACTGCGTTTAGTATGCGATATATAAAACTTATCAAGCAGGAGCTTTATGCCAATACCCGCTAAAAATGCACAGCTGTAATGTAGGATTGGATTCGCATTTAAAATAGCGTTCCAACTTAAATATGCCTTTTGTACAAAACCGACTTTGCTTAAAAATACAGTAATTGTTGCGGCGGTAATTGCACACAATAAAAGAGAAAGCCAGCGTGTGGCTGTAATAGGGAGAGTTTTAACTTGCGACAACTTAATATCCTTATCAATACGTTACCTAACCAGTGTATATCAATTGAACATTATTGAATAAGCAAGTTTAATAAATAAAACCGCCTATCTTAGCTTTGCGATTCGCTGACGCTATGACATGTTGGGTTTCGCTTCGCTCTACCCAACCTACGCTTTGATATAAAAGTGAAGTTTATTCCTTTAAGTCTTATTTTGAGTTTAGGGAGAAAGTCAAAAAGAAAGAGCAGGCTATTGCTTCTACAACCCTTAACGATTTTGCTGGGCAATAAAAGCAAGCGAGTGCTGATTGAATAAGTCAGGGCGTTCCACATTGCAGACATGGCCGCAATGGTGAATAGTTTGCAGTACGCTATTTTTATGACGCTTAACCATTTCTTTAACAGGGCCAAGGAACATATGATCTTCCTTACCCATAATGTACAGAATGGGAATATCAATGTCTTTTTCTTTGAAATATTGCATTAAAGGATTTACGTCCATGGCTAATTTAAACCATTTTATAAACTCTTTTTGGCACAAGCGTTTTGCTTCACGAACAAACAAAAGTCGAGATTCTTTATGACGCTTTTTCGGCATCATAATAAAAGCAAATAAGCGATACAGCCACATATAAGGAAGGAAGTGTTTAAAAGTATTACCTAAATAAACCAATGTATTACTGCGCGTATTAAAACGAGTAACCGCTCCACCTAGCACCATGCTAGAAACATATTGCGGCGCAATTTCAGCAATATTTCGAATAATAATTGTGCCCAATGAAATGCCAACAAAGTGTGCGCTGGTGATATTGTTATGATCTAACACATCGATAATGTCTTTAGAGACATTATTAAATGAATAATTATTATCAACAAAGTTTTGTACTAAGTTATTCGATTTACCGTGACCACGAAGATCTAGCAACAACACATTATATTCTTTTTTATAAGCTTTAAGCTGACGAAACCAAATTGCCGAACTACCACCTGCTCCATGGACAAATACAACCCATGTTTTACTGGTTTCGTGCGCAAAAGTAGTATGGAAAAGAATTTCTTTGCTCATTGCAGTTAGTGGCCTATTTACTTCGTTTGGCATATTCAATTGCAGGAAGTATAACGGAGTTTAATAAAAATCTCTTATGAAGTTGAGATCAATGGCTTCTACTTAACAGCTTTTGAGAGCAGACTTTGATTTTTAAATGAAAACCAATAAAATGACCTTCCCCTATTTTACGTTATGAAAACCGCCTATCTCGGCTTTGCTGCTCGCGTGACACTATAGCGTGTTAGGTTTCGCTCCAACTAACCAACCTACCCGTACAGTAACTCTATAATGTGGCTTGCCATTTAAGGCTTTTGCTCACTTTTACACCGCTGTTTCGTATTCATGACACTTACCCTCCAATTGAGTCTAATTAATTAGTCTACAAATCCTCTCAAAACATGAAATTTTTAGCTAAAAACTATATTCTTGCGCGCGATTATTATTTAAATAATGGATGAGCACACACACATGACAACATCTCAAGATGCAACGCTTTCAAATGCATCACCAAACACACACACAAATTCAAGCAAAAATTCAAATACAAAAACTAAATGGAACCTGCACGATACGCAGTGGACATTAAGTTTATTTGGTACCGCCGTTGGTGCGGGTATTTTATTTTTACCTATTAACATTGGTATTGGCGGTTTTTGGCCGTTAATTATTATGGCGTGTTTAGCGTTCCCAATGACCTTTTTTGCGCACCGTGGATTAGCGCGCTTTGTACTTTCATCAAAAAATAAAGATGCCGATTTTACCGACGTAGTTGAAGAGCATTTTGGTGTGACTGCGGGGCGGTTAATTTCCTTGTTGTACTTTTTATCTATATTCCCAATTTTGCTTATTTACGGTGTAGGTTTAACCAATACCGTTGATAGTTTTATGGTTAATCAAATGGGGATGGAATCACCTTCTCGCGTGCTACTTTCGGGTGTATTAGTTGCAGGTATGATTAGCTTAATGATGGGCGGCGAGCGCTTAATGCTACGTGCCTTTGCTATTTTAGTTTATCCGCTTGTGGGCATATTGTTCTTTTTATCACTTTATTTAATCCCTAGCTGGCAAATGCCAGATATGACTGTGCCTGAAATAGGCAGCTTTGGTAAAACATTGTGGTTATCGATTCCTATAATTGTGTTTTCGTTTAGCCACGCAGCGGCTATCTCAAGCTTTGTAAATGTGCAACGCGGTCATTACGGCGAACAAGCTACACGTAAGTCTGAGGCCATTTTAAAGCGCACTAGCTTGCTACTTATTACCTTTGTACTGTTATTTGTGTTCTCTTGCGTGCTGTCGCTTACAGGCGAGCAAATGGCAGCAGCTAAAGCGGCTAACGTATCGGTTTTATCCTACCTTGCTAATATTACTGATAACTCGTTTATTGCCACACTTGGGCCACTTGTTGCCTTTATTGCTATTACATCGTCGTTTTTGGGTCATTTTTTAGGTGCACGCGAAAGCTTTACAGGTTTAGTAACTAAACAAACAGGCTTAAGCGCTGGCGTTACCGATAAAATTGGTGTGTTAATCATGTTTTTAGCTATTTGGTTTTGTGCTGTTAAAAACCCAAGTATTTTAGACATGATGGATCAGTTATCGGGCCCTATCATTGCGATGATTTTATTCATTATGCCAATGATTGCAGTTTATAAAGTACCTGCACTTAATAAATACCGAAATCGCTTTAGCACGCTATTTATATTAGCGGTTGGCTCGCTTGCTGTATTTGCACTTTTATACAGTATGCTTAAGTAATAAAACTGTTTATACAAAAGCCCGGCTACTTTTTAGCTGGGCTTTTTTTGTGTGCTGTTTATCTCAAATTGTTTTTTCATAGTCGCTCTTCAGGCATGTTATAAATTAACTAGCCTAAAAATAAAACAATTATGCACTTTACTAAACAACTCCTACTTTATGTAAGCTTGCTAACTACGCTTGTTTTAAGCCTCTTTGTTAAAGCTGATGACGCTCCCGCTATTTTATCGATGAAAGAGCGCGCTGCTTTTATAGATAAAATAACTGAGCTTAGAGTTAATACCTTAATGCCCTCGTTAATGAAGCAGCACAACACTGATATATGGCTACTTATAAGTCGTGAATATAACGAAGATCCAATATTAAAAACAATGCTGCCTGCAACATGGCTTTCAGCCAGACGCACCACTATTTTGCTATTTGCACTTAATAAACAAGGTGGTGTTGATGCTTACGCTATTGCGCCTTATAAAATAGGTAACGTATTTAAAAAAGGGTGGGATAAACAAACACAACCAAGCCAGTGGGAAGCACTCAATACACTTATTGAGCAATACAAACCTCGCAATATTGCGCTTAATACTTCTACCGACTGGGCACATGCCGATGGCCTTGTGCTAGGCGATTACAAAACCTTAATGGCTAACTTGCCCGCCGCTTATCACAATAAAATAATTTCTGCAGAGCCGCTTGCTGTTGCGTGGTTAGAGCAACGCATTCCTGAAGAAGTTAAAATGTATAAACATATTGTCGCTATTGCCCATCATATTATTGCAGAGGGGTTTTTGGGTAAAACAATTACGGTTGGTGAAACAACTAGCGATGACTTGGTATGGTGGTTTAGAGAGCGCGTAAAAGAGCTAAAACTACAAACATGGTTTCACCCAAGTATTGCTATTCAGCGCGCCGATGCGAAGTCGTTCGATCATGAAGAAAGCTTTACCAATGGCTACGATGATAACGTTATACAAGCCGGTGACTTGCTTCATGTAGATTTTGGGATTACTTATTTACGCTTAAATACCGACACGCAGCAGCATGCGTATGTGCTCAAAGAAAACGAAACGAGTGCGCCTAGTTACTTAGTTGAAGCACTAAAAAGCGGTAATAAACTACAAGACATATTTACCAATCAATTTGCGGTAGGTAAAACCGGTAATGAGGTTTTAGCTGCAGCACGAAAAGCCGCTATTGATCAGGGATTAAAACCCACTATTTATACTCATCCTCTTGGCTATCATGGCCACGCTGCTGGCACTACATTAGGTATGTGGGATTCTCAGCAAGGTGTACCGGGAGATGGTGACTATCCGCTGCATTTAAATACGGCTTACTCAATTGAGCTTAACAATGCTGTGTTTATAAAACAGTGGAATAAAGAAATAAGAATAATGTTAGAGGAAGATGCTATTTTTGATAAAAGCGGTGTCTGGTATTTAAATGGCCGACAAACACAGCTATTGCTTGTAAAATAAAGCAAAAAAAATGGCGCTCACTGAGCGCCATTTTTAATTTAATTCGTTGCTATTATTCTGTATCTGGCAGGTTACGGCCATAGAATATTTCTTGCATTTCACGGGTCAGCTTTGAGCGAATTTCGTCTTCTTCGCCCTCTGATAAATCTGCCGTAGAAAGGCCGAACAAATACGTGTTTAAATCGGTTTCTTTTAACATCATTTTGGTATGGAACAGGTTTTCTTGATACACGTTCACGTCCATCATTTGGTACGCTTCTTTTGTATCTTCTGTCATGAAGTTTTGAATCGAGCTAATAGCATGATCAATGTAGTGCTTAACACCGTTTATGTCGCGGGTAAAACCACGAACGCGGTAGTCAATTGTTACTACGTCTGATTCAAGGCTATGAATTAAGAAGTTTAACGCTTTAAGTGGCGAAATAATGCCACAAGTAGACACTTCAATATCAGCACGGAATGTACAAATACCATCATCAGGGTGAGCTTCTGGGTATGTGTGTACACAAATGTGGCTTTTATCTAGGTGCGCAACAACTGAATCAGGTAATGGGCCTGGTGCTTCGTCAGCATCGTAATTTTGCTGCTCTTCTACTGGTTCTTCTGAAACCAAAATAGTTACACTTGCGCCTTGCGGTTCATAATCTTGGCGCGCTACATTTAAAATGTTAGCACCAATAATATCAACAACTTCACCTAAAATGTCGGTTAGTCTATCTGCACTGTACTGCTCATCGATATATTCAATATATTCTTTACGTTGTTGCTCGGTCTTTGCGTAACAAATATCATAAATACTAAAGCTTAAACTTTTGGTTAAATTGTTAAAGCCATGAAGTTTAAGTTTATCGAAGGGTTTGTTCATAATAAACCAACCTATAAATTAGTGGGTTCTGCACCTGCAGAATGAAAAGTTCGCGGATTTTATACGAATTTCCCTCGTGGAAAAAGCGTTATTTTGCTTGATCTTGCACAACTTCGTGGCTATGCGTAATTTCTACTGTTTTATCAAGCATTAATGCAACTGAGCAATACTTTTCAGCAGAGAGTGAAACGGCGCGTGCAAGGTGCTTTTCAGACACATTATTGCCTTTAACAACAAAGTGTAAATTGATTTTGGTAAACACACGTGGGGCTGTTTCGGCGCGCTCTGCACTTAGTTGTACTTGTACATCTGAAAAATCTTGTTTGGCTTTTTTTAAAATACTAACCACATCAACTGATGAACAACAGCCAACTGACATTAAAACCATTTCCATTGGGCTTGGTGCTGCACTATCGCTGCCGCCATCAAACACAACATTGTGGTTAGAATTAGAACGACCAATAAACGTATCGCCTTCAACCCATTTTACATTTGCTTGCATTGTTATATCTCAAAAAAATATTTTCTTGATTGTAAGCAAGTTAGCCGTAGTTGCAAATGAAAATGCAACGCAGGGCTATAAAATGGCTAAGATTGTTGTGTTAAAGCGCTATCAAAGAGGTTTTTTACTAAACCTGCAAATTCATCTATAAAGGCATGCTGTTCAACCGTGACAGGCTGTGAGGTGATGCTGCTGAGGACTTCTTCTAAATCGTAAACTATGCCATCAACTTCACGTACAATTTGACTACGCTGCTCTGTGTTGAGGTTTGTGTGCTGCTCGCAAATAAGCATCACATTTTGTGCAATAACGTCTTCGATTAATTCCATTACTGTTGGGGCACCTGGTTTTATTTCGCCTGGCTTCTCAAACAATGCTAAATTTTGAGTTAGATACATGATCAAATCATCGTACCCTTGCCTATCTAAAACCATTTTTGTACCACCTTTGTATAATTAATTATTTTTGATTTAAGCAGAAAGCGCTGTTGATTGCTAGCTTTGCGCGTTAGCAATACAAAAAAAGCAGCCGAAGCTGCTTTTATAATAATTAAGTAGTATTACTACTTAATCTATTTTTAAGCCTGGGCTTAGTGTTGCTGGCATAGCTACTTTTTCAAGCTCAACTGAAGCTACAGGGTATGCACAGTAGTCAGCTGCGTAATACGCGCTTGCTCTGTGATTGCCCGATGCGCCAATACCACCAAACGGTGCTGCGCTTGATGCGCCAGTAATTGGGCGGTTCCAGTTAACAATACCTGCACGAATACGACGTAAGAAATGGTCGTAATCTGCTGCACTGTCACTTAATAAACCAGCCGATAAACCAAAGGTTGTATCGTTTGCTTTATCAATGGCTTGGTCAAAGTCGTCAAAGCGGAATACTTTTAAAAGTGGTCCAAAATGCTCTTCATCTGGGAAGTCACTAATATTTGTACACTCAATAATACCTGGTGTTACAAAGCCGGTATTAGCTGTGTGCTCAAGTTCTACTAATACTTCACCACCAAGCTCAACAAGCTCGTTTTGCGCTTTAACCATACCCGCAGCTGCAGCTGATGAGATCATAGAGCCCATAAATGGCTGGTCTGCATCGTCATAATTACCTACTTTAATCGCTTTAGTTGCTGTGATTAAACGCTCAAGTATCACATCGCCTTTGCTACCTGTTGGTAAAAATAGTTTACGTGCACACGTACAACGCTGGCCACTTGAGATAAACGCTGATTGAATAATATCGTGAACAACCGCTTTAGTGTCTTCAACGTCAGTAATAATAAGTGGGTTATTACCACCCATTTCTAGCGCTAAAATTTTGCCAGGTTGACCCGCAAACTGTTCATGTAAAATATGACCAGTACGCGAAGAACCCGTAAAGAACAAGCCATCAATACCTTTGTGAGCAGCAAGGGCTTTACCCGTTTCTACTTCACCTTGTACAAGGTTAATGACACCTGCTGGTAAACCTGCTTTTTCCCACAGTTTAAGCGTAAGCTCAGCTACTTTAGGAGTAAGTTCAGACGGTTTAAACACAACCGTGTTACCTGCTAAAAGCGCTGGCACAATGTGGCCATTAGGTAAGTGACCCGGAAAGTTATACGGACCAAATACGGCTACAACACCATGTGGCTTATGACGAATCATCGCACGGCCAAGTGGCATTGCGTTTTCTACGTCGCCAGTGCGCTCTAAAAATGCTTTTTCAGAAATGGCAATTTTACCAACCATAGCACCCGCTTCTGTGCGAGTTTCCCACAGTGGCTTACCTGTTTCTTGTGCAATAGTAATAGCGAGCTCTTCGCTGTTTTCTTTTAATTGCGCTGCGAATGCTTTAATTATTTCTAAACGCTCAGTAAAGCTTTTATCAGCCCATGCATAAAACGCTTCGCGCGCTGCATTTACTGCGGTGTCTACTTGCGCCGCAGTTGCCGATGAAGCCTGCCAAATAACGTCGTTATTTGCAGGGTTTACTGAATTAAATTCTGTGCCTTGGCCTTGTGACCATTGACCATTTATAAATTGTGCAGGATGAGTCATATACTTTCTCCTAAATTAAATCGTGGTTGCACTAACAATATCGCCAGTTTGCAAATGCAGTGCATCTGCTATTTCTTGCGATAAAATAAGGCTTTTTGCGCGCTCGTCAAATGTCATTGGTGCAACGGTTGCTCTAAAGTCATTAAGCTTTTCGTTAGCTAGTAACACTATGGTGTCGCCAGTCATTTCGCCAATTTCAACGTTAAAGTTACGTGCATTACGAATAGTCGCAATGTTATCTACTTTTGCTTCAACCGTTGGGCCGCCGTCAAAAATGTCTACGTAG
>NZ_AUTP01000337.1:0-1566 GCF_000498075.1 Pseudoalteromonas sp. TAB23 | reverse complement strand
AGTGCAAACGTTGCACTTGATTGGCAGCTAGATTTATTTGGTCGCATTACGGCGTTGGTTGATGCTGCAAATGCATCGGCCATGAGCCAAGCAGAGCAAGTACGCTTACTGCAAATTGAAGTAGTATCGTCAGTTGTTAAAGGCTTTGTAAGTTATCAAGGTAATGTTGAAAAACAACACATTGTTACACTTCAAATTGAAGCGCTTGAGCAAAGTATTGACGTTCTTCAAGCCCGTGTTGACGAAGGCGTCGCAAACGAGCTTGATTTAAACCGTACTATGGCGCAGCTTAGGCAGCAACAAGCACTAATGCCTGCCATTGAGTATGCAAAATACAGCGATTTATCTGCTCTTGCAGTACTAAGCGGTAAGTTAGCGCAAAATATTGCTATTGAAAACGAGCAAGGCGTGCTTGAACGTGACTTTAGCGTTGCACTAAAAAACGCTAATAATGCCATTGCCTTACGTCCTGATATTAGCCGTGCACTGTTTGACTTTAGCCAAGCAAATAGTTTAAGTGTTGCAGCTAGCAAAGCGTTATTACCAGATATTAGCTTATCTGCATTTGCAGGGGTTGTGAGTATAGGCAGCACAGGCTTAAAAAATACTGATCAGCAGTGGCAAGTAGCGCCGCAGTTACAATGGTCGTTATTAAGTTACCCAGCATTATTAGCACAGCGCGACGCGCAGCAGTTTTTAAGTGAAGCCGCATACAGCGATTATCAACAAGTGGTATTAACTGCACTAAGTGAAAGTGAACTTTCACTGCAATTGTTGGTCAATCAGGCACAGCAAAAACGCTTTGCAGATGAGCGCTATGACTTTGCTAATAAAGCATTTTTACAATCCCAAGCAATGTATGAAGAAGGCCAAATTCCTTACCTTGAGTTGTTAGATGCGCGTCAGGATGTTTTAATAGCACAAGAAAATGCTGTTGAAACAACAATTTCTTCACTGCTTGCCAAAGTAAATGCTTACCAGTCATTTAATGGCCAATGGAGTTATGCGTTAAACGACACTAATAAGTAGAGTTATATTGATGCCAAATACTGAAAATTTACATGAATACATTATCCCGCAAACAATGCGCGCTATTGTACTGCCAGAACCAAATGAAGCAATTGACTTAGCGGATGCTGAGCTGCCTGTTCCTATTTGTGCAGATAACGAGCTGCTTGTAAAAGTAGAGTACGTTGGTTTAAATCCAGTTGATGGTCAATTTGCTAAAACAGGCTTTTGTAAATGGCAGTATCCACACATTTTAGGCTTAGATGCCGTAGGTGTTGTGGTTAAAGCTAATAAAGGTGTGTTTCCAAATGTTGGCCAGCGCGTTATGTGGCATGCCAACATTGGTGAGCAAGGTGCTTTGAGCGAATACACCAAAGTACCTAACTTTGCAGTGTCGGTTGTGCCAAGCGGTTTAAATCCGGCCATTGCAGCAACACTTCCATGCGCCGGTATGGCAGCACTTATTAGTTTAGATAAAATAGGCATTAGTGAAGGCGATACTATTTTTATTGAAGGCGGAGCCGGAGCGGTAGGGCAGTTTGCTATTCAATATGCAAA
>NZ_AUTP01000336.1:0-4135 GCF_000498075.1 Pseudoalteromonas sp. TAB23 | reverse complement strand
CCTACTGGTGTTGAATACGACATTGTGTACGACCCTACGGTATTTGTTCGCGGCTCAATTGACGCGGTAATTGCAACGTTGCTTGAAGCAATTGTGCTGGTAGTTATTGTTGTTATTGTATTTTTACAAACGTGGCGTGCATCAATTATTCCATTAATTGCTGTGCCTATTTCGCTCATTGGTACGTTTGCAGTAATGCAGTGGTTAGGTGTCTCAATTAATACCTTGTCGTTGTTTGGCTTAGTATTGGCCATAGGTATTGTTGTAGATGATGCGATTGTAGTTGTTGAAAACGTAGAGCGTAATATTGAAAAAGGCTTATCGCCACTTGAAGCAACCCGCGTTGCAATGAGCGAAGTAACAGGCCCTATTATTGCCATTGCGCTAGTACTAAGTGCTGTATTTATTCCTACTGCGTTTATTACCGGTTTATCAGGTCAGTTTTATAAGCAATTTGCACTTACAATTACAATTTCGACGATTATCTCAGCGTTTAACTCATTAACGTTATCGCCTGCGCTTGCTGCACTGTTATTAAAATCACATGATGCAAAAACAGATGCGTTCACGCGTTTACTTAATAAATTGTTTGGTCGTTGGTTATTTGAACCATTTAACCGCGTTTTTAATCGTGGTGCTAAAGGGTACGAAAAACTGGTACAAAAACTAATCCGTATGACCGTTGTTGTAATGGTGGCTTATATTGCACTTGTTGGCGGCACAATTAAGTTATTTGATACCGTACCTGGTGGCTTTATTCCACAGCAAGATAAACAGTATTTAGTGGCTATTGCGCAGTTGCCTGACGCATCAAGCCTTGATCGTACTGAAGATGTACTTGCTCAAATGCAGCAAATTGCATTAGAAGTACCAGGCGTTGCACATACTGTTGCTTATCCTGGCTTATCAGTGAACGGTTTAACAAATAGCCCTAACAGCGGCATTGTAATTACACCACTTGAAAGCTTTGACAAACGTACCGATCCAAGCCAATCAGCGATGGCGATAGCGGCGCAGTTGAATAAACGTTTTGCCGCCATTGATGAGGCATTTGTAGCGGTATTTCCACCGCCGCCAATTCAAGGTTTGGGCACTACAGGTGGTTTTAAACTGCAAATAGAAGACAGAGCTAATAAAGGGTTTGAAGCACTATTTAATAGCCTGCAAGCCGTTATTGGTAAAGCGCAACAAGACCCTGCATTAATGGGTCTGTACTCAAGTTTCCGTATCCAAGTTCCACAAATGGATATTGATATTGACCGCGAACAAGCGCTTATTCAAGGTATTCCACTTGATGAAGTATTTAATGCACTGCAAATTTACTTAGGCTCTGTGTACGTAAATGACTTTAATATGTTTGGTCGTACGTACCAAGTAAATGCACAGGCTGATGCTGACTACCGCTTAGACCCTGATCAAATACTTAATTTAAAAGTACGTAATCGCTCAGGTAATATGGTGCCATTAGGCTCTGTATTAACAGTAACACCAACAATTGGTCCTGACCGTGTTATGCATTACAACGGATACCCAAGTGCAGAACTAAATGGTAGCCCAGCGCCAGGTTATAGTTCTGATCAAGCACAAGTTGCTATTGAAAAAGTACTCGCAGACACACTACCAACAGGTATTGAATATGAGTGGACTGAAGTAACGTACCAACAAGTACTTGCCGGTAACACCATGGTTTATGTATTCCCGTTAGTTGTATTACTTGTATTTATGGTACTTGCAGCGCAGTACGAGAGCTTACGTTTACCACTGGCAATTATATTAATTGTACCAATGACTATTTTCTCAGCCTTGTTAGGTGTGTGGTTTGTCGGCTCTGACAACAACATATTCACCCAAATAGCGTTAATAGTACTGGTCGCGTTGGCTTCTAAAAATGCAATATTGATGGTTGAGTTTGCAAAAGACAGACACGACTCAGGCTTATCGCACTTAGAGGCAATACTTGAGGCATGTCGTATGCGCTTGCGCCCAATATTAATGACGTCAATTGCATTTACAGCAGGTGTTGTACCGTTAGTACTTGCCACCGGTGCGGGCGCCGAAATGCGACACGCAATGGGTAACGCAGTATTCTCAGGCATGATAGGTGTAACCGTGTTTGGCCTATTGTTTACGCCGGTATTTTATATGTTAGTGACTAACAAAAAAGAGAAAGCGCAGGAGAATACTCATGACTAAATTAATGCAAAAAAGACTTAAAACAAGTCTAACTGTCAGTGCGGTATTAGTCGCTGCGTTTTTAGCCGGGTGTGCGAGTAAAATAGACACCATGAGTGAGCAAAAAGCCGTTAACGAATTTGTTGCCAAAGCTAATATTGCTAGTAACGTTAGCGTTGCTGATGAAACAAACTGGTGGAAAAAGCTTAATTCTGATCAACTAAATGAGCTTGTTACTGGTGCGCTTGCAAATAACTATAATTTGCAAACAAGCCAGCTAACACTTAAAAGCGCATTAGCGCGATTAGGAGAGCAAAAAGCCCAGTACCTTCCGCAAGGTGGCGTAAATGTTGGCGCAGCTCGAAGCGATGCACCAAGCGTGTTTGACCGCCAATCAAGTGCAAACGTTGCACTTGATTGGCAACTAGATTTATTTGGTCGTATAACGGCGTTGGTTGATGCTGCAAATGCATCAGCCATGAGCCAAGCAGAGCAAGTACGTTTACTGCAAATTGAAGTTGTTTCGTCAGTCGTTAAAGGCTTTGTAAGTTATCAAGGTAATGTTGAAAAACAACACATTGTTACACTTCAAATTGAAGCGCTTGAGCAAAGTATTGACGTTCTTCAAGCCCGTGTTGACGAAGGCGTCGCAAACGAGCTTGATTTAAACCGTACTATGGCGCAGCTTAGGCAGCAACAAGCACTAATGCCTGCCATTGAGTATGCAAAATACAGCGATTTATCTGCTCTTGCAGTACTAAGCGGTAAGTTAGCGCAAAATATTGCTATTGAAAACGAGCAAGGCGTGCTTGAACGTGACTTTAGCGTTGCACTAAAAAACGCTAATAATGCCATTGCCTTACGTCCTGATATTAGCCGTGCACTGTTTGACTTTAGCCAAGCAAATAGTTTAAGTGTTGCAGCTAGCAAAGCGTTATTACCAGATATTAGCTTATCTGCATTTGCAGGGGTTGTGAGTATAGGCAGCACAGGCTTAAAAAATACTGATCAGCAGTGGCAAGTAGCGCCGCAGTTACAATGGTCGTTATTAAGTTACCCAGCATTATTAGCACAGCGCGACGCGCAGCAGTTTTTAAGTGAAGCCGCATACAGCGATTATCAACAAGTGGTATTAACTGCACTAAGTGAAAGTGAACTTTCACTGCAATTGTTGGTCAATCAGGCACAGCAAAAACGCTTTGCAGATGAGCGCTATGACTTTGCTAATAAAGCATTTTTACAATCCCAAGCAATGTATGAAGAAGGCCAAATTCCTTACCTTGAGTTGTTAGATGCGCGTCAGGATGTTTTAATAGCACAAGAAAATGCTGTTGAAACAACAATTTCTTCACTGCTTGCCAAAGTAAATGCTTACCAGTCATTTAATGGCCAATGGAGTTATGCGTTAAACGACACTAATAAGTAGAGTTATATTGATGCCAAATACTGAAAATTTACATGAATACATTATCCCGCAAACAATGCGCGCTATTGTACTGCCAGAACCAAATGAAGCAATTGACTTAGCGGATGCTGAGCTGCCTGTTCCTATTTGTGCAGATAACGAGCTGCTTGTAAAAGTAGAGTACGTTGGTTTAAATCCAGTTGATGGTCAATTTGCTAAAACAGGCTTTTGTAAATGGCAGTATCCACACATTTTAGGCTTAGATGCCGTAGGTGTTGTGGTTAAAGCTAATAAAGGTGTGTTTCCAAATGTTGGCCAGCGCGTTATGTGGCATGCCAACATTGGTGAGCAAGGTGCTTTGAGCGAATACACCAAAGTACCTAACTTTGCAGTGTCGGTTGTGCCAAGCGGTTTAAATCCGGCCATTGCAGCAACACTTCCATGCGCCGGTATGGCAGCACTTATTAGTTTAGATAAAATAGGCATTAGTGAAGGCGATACTATTTTTATTGAAGGCGGAGCCGGAGCGGTAGGGCAGTTTGCTATTCAATATGCAAA